>CAZKNC010000069.1:0-7218 GCA_964553935.1 uncultured Planctomycetia bacterium
CGGTGCGGAACCCCCTGGAACCGGCGAAGCACCCGCGCCACCGCTGCCGGCGAAGCGCCCATCAAACCGGCCAGACAGGATGCGGCCAAAGCATTTTCCTCGTGATGGGGCCCGCGCGCGGGCAGATCGGACACCGGGCAGATCGGGCCGGACCGATGCGGCAGGGTCAGCGTGAACATACCGCCGTGGATGCAGGCCCCCTCCACCTCTCGAACCCGGCTGAAAAAAGCGCGCCGGCCGCGGATCCGCTCTTTCAGTTCCAGCGAACCGCGATTGTCCGCGTTCAACACGCCCCACGCGCTCCTGGGCTGATGCGCGAACAGCCGCCCTTTGGCCTGCTGGTACCGCGCGAACGAGCCGTGCCGGTCGAAATGGTTGTCGGTGATGTTCAGCACGGCGGCCGTTTCCGTGTGGAACGACAGCGACGTTTCCAGATGAAAGGAGCTGACCTCCAGCACCACCGCCGTGTCGGGACCGATTTTTTCCAGCTCGCCGGTCAGCGGACGGCCGATGTTCCCGCAAACGATCGATTCCAGGCCCGATTCGCGCAGGATCTCGCCCAGAAGGGTTGCCACCGTCGATTTTCCGTTACTGCCGGTCACCGCGGCCATCCGGCCCCGGCAAAACCAGCTGCCCAGCTCCAGCTCGCCGACAACCGGGATCTCCGACTCCTGAGCCCATCGGACCGGTGCCGCCGAAAGAGGGACACCAGGGCTCACCACCAGAAGCTCCGCTCCCTTCACAAAAGAACGGGTATGCCGGCCGATCTCCACCAACGCTCCCGCTTCTTCCATTTCCCGCGCCGCAGACCGCAGAGCAGGCGACTCTCCGGCCTCGGTGATGCGCACCACGCATCCCTGCTCCAGCAGGAACCGGGCGGCCGCGGCGCCGCTGCGCGCGAGGCCCACGACCGTGACAACCGCGCCCGGGCCGGGTCTTCGGATTCTCATCGCTCCATCACCTCAGCTTCAGCGTTCCGAGACTCATCAGAGCCAGGATGGCTCCCACGATCCAGAACCGGACCGTTACCTTGGACTCCGCCCAGCCTTTCAATTGAAAGTGGTGATGAATAGGCGCCATCAGGAACAGGCGGCGGCCGGTCAGGCGGAACAAACCAACCTGCAGAATCACCGAAATCGCTTCCGCCACGAACACGCCGCCCAGCAGAATGAGCAAAAGCTCTTTCTTGATCAGCACGGAAACCACGCCGATGGCGCCTCCCAAAGCCAGCGAGCCGGTATCTCCCATAAAGACCGAGGCCGGCTGGCTGTTGTACCAAAGGAATCCCATGCTGGCTCCCACCAGCGCCGCGCAGAAGACCGCCAGCTCTCCGGCGTCCGGCAGGAAGGAGACCAGCAGATAACCGGCGATGTAGCTTAAGAGGGTCAGGCACAGCGCGATCATCGCAGTGCAGCCGATCGCCAGGCCGTCCAGTCCATCGGCCAGGTTCACCGCATTGGAGGTTCCCACCAGCACCAGCCCGATGAACGGAATCATCCACGCGCCCCAGCCGGTCACCGGATCCTTCAGAAACGGGACTTCGAGCCACTTGGGAAAAACCGGATCCCACCAAAGAGCCAGCCCTAGAACACCCGCGATCAGAAACTGCCAAAAAAAGCGGGACCGTTTCGTGAGGCCGCGAGCTCCCTGCTGGCGCAGTTTAGCCCAATCGTCCAGGAACCCGATGAGCCCCAGCGCCAGCGTCACCCCGACCGCCAGCAGGATCTTCCGGTTCAGCATGTCCGCCCACAGCAGAGTCGAACCGGTCAAGGCGGCCAGAATCAACAGCCCGCCCATGGTCGGCGTGCCCGCTTTGTGGGAATGCAGATCGAACAGCTTGCCGACCTCCGTTTTCTGGCGGATCGTCTGGCCCACCTTGAGCCGCGTCAGCCACCGGATCACCGCCGGGGCAATGACCAGTGTCAGAAGAAACGCCGTCACGCTGGCCATCGCCGCCCGGAACGTGATGTACCGGAAAACATTGAAGCCGAACCAAAGATCTTTTAAGGGGTAGAAAAAGTGGTAAAACACCTGAGCACCCGCTCCATTTGCGCGCCGCGTGAACCCTTCACCAGCACCGCGTCGCCGGGACGCGTCCAATCCGAAAGAAACTCCCCCGCCTCCTCCGGCGACGAAAAGACCCGACCCTTCGCCCGCTCCAAACCGGCCGCCCACGCCGCCTCCAGCAGGAGCGCGGCCCGCTCGCCAACCGCGGCCAGCAAATCCAGCCCCGCCTCGGCCGCCCAGCGGCCTGCTTCCGTATGAAGCTCGTCCGAACGGGAACCCAATTCCAGCATCTCTCCCAGCACCGCGATTTTTCGGCCGCGCTCTTTCATGCCGCTTAAAACCTGCAGAGCCGCCTGCAGAGAAGCCGGGTTCGCGTTGTACGTGTCGTCCAGAATCAGAAGCCCATCCCGTTCGCTCACGGCCAGCCGGCCCGGCAGAGCGGGAACGTCGGCCAGCCGCCGAACCGCGGCTTCCAGATTCTCTCCGACCGCCTGCGCGCACGTCAGCGCGGCCAGCGCGTTCATCAGATTGTGCCGGCCGGGAAGAGGAATCTTTAAATCCCAGCGGCCGTTCACCCGGCACCGGCTTTCCCGCAAATCGGAATGAAAATCCGATCCCTGCACCTGCGCCTCCGGGCCGGTGCCGTACCAGATCACCGGACGGGATAATTGCCGGCCCGCCTCACGAAGAAGCGGATCGTCGCCGTTCAAGACCACCGGCAGTCCCGGCTCCATCGCTTCCCAAAGAGCCGCTTTCTCCCGCAGAACGCCGGCGGAATTTCCAAACGCTTCCAGATGGGCCGAGCCGATGTTGGTCAGCAATCCCACCGTCGGCCGGCACATCTCGGTCAAAATCCGGATTTCCCCCCATTGGTTGGTTCCTAATTCAAGAACGGCGGCCGAATGTCCCTCATTCAGCCGAAGCAGCGTCAGTGGAACGCCGATTTGGTTGTTCTGCGTCCCGTGCGTGGAGAGAACGAATCGGGATCCCGCCAGGATGTGTGCGAGCATCGTCTTGGTCGTGCTTTTTCCGCTGGAGCCGGTCAGCGCGATCAGCGGAATCTGAAACCGGTTTCGGTGAAACCGCGCCAATGCTCCGAGCGCGGCCACACTGTCCCGGGCTTTCCAAACACGGCCGGCTGGAACCGAATCCACTCCCGGCAGAGGCCAGCGCTCGACCACCGCCCCGGCGGCTCCCTGCGCCAGGGCCTGCCCCACGAAATCATGCCCATCGAACCGCTTGCCCCGGATCGCGACGAACAGTTCCCCGGGCTGCAGGGTGCGCGTGTCGATGGAAACCCCGCGAACGGATGTGCCGAGGATCCTCTCCGCGCTAAACGCCGCAGGTTCTTGCATTCGATTTCACCCCAAGGATCTCTCGAACCACCGACCGGTCGTCGAACGGCACCGTTCGGTCCGAAAAAATCTGCCCGGTTTCATGCCCCTTGCCGGCAATCAGCACGATCCATGTGGAGTCCGCGGATTCGAGCGCGCGCCGGATCGCTTCGCGCCGATCCAGACAGATCTCCCAGGGAGCGCGGGAGCCGGTCATTCCGGCGGTGATCTCGCGCGCGATCGCTTCCGGTTCTTCAGAACGGGGATTGTCCGACGTGACGATGACCCGATCGGAAAGTTCCGCGGCCGCCCGGCCCATGCGGGGCCGCTTGGTCCGGTCTCGGTCTCCGCCGCAGCCGAACACCGTCAGGATGCGGCGCGGATCGGCGGCCCGCAGTTCCTGAAGGACCCGGCGCAGGGCGCCCTCGGTGTGCGCGTAATCCACAAAAACCGGAAACGGCTGGCCCGCCTCGATCCGTTCCAAACGGCCGGGGACTCCCTCAAACGTTGAAATTCCTTTGAGCATCGCTTCCGCCGGAAAACCGGCCGCCGATAAACCGGCCAGCGCCGCCAGCAGATTTTCCAGATTATGCCGGCCCACCAAAGAAAAACGGGCCGGGAACGTTCCCTCCGGCGTGAGAAGCCGGCAGGAGATTCCCCTCAGCGAGCTCCGGATCCGGTCCGCCGACCAGTCGGCGGATCCGCGGAGTCCATAAGTCACGATCCGGGCGGCAGTGCGCGCGCGCAGGGATTCCCAGCGGGGATCGTCCTGATTCAGCACGGCGGCCGCCTCCCGGTCCAGTCCTTTGAACAAGCGCTGTTTGGCGAGGAAGTAGGCCTCCAAATCGCCGTGATAATCCAAATGCTCAGGCGCCAGGTTCGTGAAGATCGCGCACCGGAAACGGATGCCGTCGGTTCGGTTCTGTTCCAACGCGTGAGAGGAAACTTCCATCGCGCAAACTTTCAAGTGCCGTTCCACCATTTCCGCCAGTAAGGCCTGCAGAGAGACCGCTCCCGGTGTGGTGTTCTCCGATACCCGCTTTTCCGATCCCAGCCGGCTGCAGAGAGTGCCGATGAGACCGCACGGGATGTTCGCCTGCTCCAGCAGATGATGGATCCACCAGGTGACGGTGGTCTTGCCCTTGGTTCCGGTCACTCCCAGAACCTTCAAGGAACGCGACGGCGAACCTTCAAATGCGTGCGCCAGCGGCCCCAGAAACCGCCGGGTGCTGTCGACCTTCAATGGAAACACTCCCGGCGGAAGCTCCACGGATTCTTCCGTCAGAATCGCAGAGGCCCCCCGTGCCAAGGCCTGAGGGATGAACCGATGGCCGTCAGCGGCATTGCCGCGCACGGCGACGAACAAAGCCCCGGGCCGGACCGAACGGGAATCGGCGGTGACCTGCGTGATCGGCTGATGAGGAACCGGCGTAACGGCCGTAATCCCGGCCGCCGAGATCAGTTCAGCGAGAGGCCGGGTCTTGCTCGTCACGGCCGCTTGCCAGAACGATGTTTTCCCGCTGGCGCAGATACGCCAGGGTATCGGCCGCCACCCGCTGGAACACGGGCGCGGCGACCACGCCGCCGAAATACGGGAACCGAGGATCGTCGACCACCACCACGATGCTCAACCGCGGCTCCTCCACCGGAGCGAAACCGATGAACGAAGCCATGTAATGGGAATGGGAGTATTGTCCGTTGGGCTCGACCTTTTGGGCGGTACCGGTTTTTCCGGCCGCCCGGATCCCGGGAATCTGCGCCAGTTTCCCGGTTCCGTCCGAGACGACCCGGGCGAGAATCTCCTGAAGCTGCCGCGCGGTTTCCGGCGAAATCACGCGGCGCGCGATGCGCGGTTTGAAACGGCGGACCGCCTGCCCGGAATCCATGTCCCGGATCTCCCGAACGATCCAGGGGCGGACAAGAACGCCACCGTTGGCGACCGTGGAAATCATCTGGGCCAGCTGGAGCGCGTTGACCGTCACTTCATGCCCCATCGGAATGGTCGTGATGGACGGCCTGGACCACTCGCGGGGATGCTTCACCGTGCCGGGCAGTTCCCCGGCCAACTCGATGCCGGTCGGCTCTCCGAAACCAAACGCCCGGATGCCGTTGTACAGGGGTGCCGGGCCAAGACGCATGGCCACCTTGGCCACTCCGATGTTGCTCGACTGAGCGATCACATCCTGGAACGTGAGCGTGCCGTGCGGCGTATGGTCGTGCAGAAGCCGCCCCGCGACTTTGTATTCCCCGTTTTCGCAATAGAAGGTGTCTTGCGGACCAAAGGTCTTCGTGCCCAACGCGATCGCCGCGGTCACCACTTTAAAAACGGACCCCGGCTCGAACAAATCAGTGACGGCCCGGTTGCGCCGATCTTCCGGCTGGGCCTGGCCGAAACGATTCGGATCATACGTGGGCCGGTTGGCCAGCGCTAAGATCTCGCCGGTCCGCGGATCCATCACGACGATGGAGGCGCCTTTGGCTCGATAGTCGCGATACGTTTTATCGAGCGCCTTCTCGGCGAAATACTGGATGGTCCGATCCACCGTCAGGACGACTTCCAACCCGTCCCGGGGCTTCACCACCGCCATGTCCCAGGCGCCGACGCCCCGCTGCCGCGCGTCGCGGGACAGCCATCTCCATCCCGGTTCCCCTTTCAGGAAAGAATCGCAAACCAGCTCGAGCCCTTCTAAACCCTGGGTATCCAGGCCGGCGAAACCGACCAGGTGAGCGGCCATCTGACCGTTCGGGTAGAACCGCTGGGATTCCATCACCAGATGGACTCCTCGAAGCTTGAGCGCTCGGATTTGGGCGGCCGTCGCGTTGGGAATCTTGCGGGCCAGCCAGACGAAACCGCGATCTTTGCGTGAAAGCTTCTGCTGGATCTTTTCCACCGGCTGATTCAAAAGCGGAGCCAGGCGCCGGGCAAGAACGGCCGGTTTCTTGATGTGGCGCGGATCCGCGAAAACCGAGGTCAGGCGAAGCGAAAGAGCGAGTGGTTTGAGGTTCCGATCAAGGATGTTCCCGCGAACCGGGGGCAGTTCGAGGATTTGGACGTGCTGGCGCCGCGCGATGGTAACCCAGTGATCCGGATGGATCACCTGCAGCCAAAGCAGGCGGACCCCTAAAGCCGCCGCGATCATCACGAACCCCGTGACCACCAGGGCCACGCGGGTTCTTTGCGCCGCCGTCAGCACGTGGATTCAATCCGATCTCTAGGGTTCTTCCCTGGCAGGCGCTGCAACGGCTTGCCGGCCATTTTCCAACCAGCGTGCGGACTGCCGAAGGGCTTGCCGCCACCAGGACGGCTCCGGAGCGATTGCAGAGTTCCATTCCTGAACCGGAGCGGGTGAAACCAGCCGTGGAATGACCACCTGAATATCCGCGGGAGGCTCCATCTGAACGGCCTGGCGGGCCAGCCGCTCGTCGAGAATCACGGGCGACTGCAGCGCTAAGACATTGTAGTGGAGCACCCGGTGCTGGTCAAGAAGGTCGTCCCGCTGGGAGCTCAAACCTTCCACCTCATAGCCCAGCGTGACCAGGGAAACCCGCTGTTGGACATAGCCGAGCGCCAGGAAGGTACCCAGGAACAGCAGCACGAAGAATTTTTTCATATCCGCTCCGCCGCCCGGAGGCAGGCCGACCGGGACCGGGGATTGCGCGCGACTTCCGCCGTGGAGGGCCAAAGCGGCTTGGGGGTGATGATTTTCAGCACGCCCGCCTTCGCCTGTTCCCGGAAACAATGTTTCACGATGCGATCCTCAAGAGAATGATAAGCCAGCACCGCGATCCGGCCGGAGGGATTGAGCAGGGCGATCGCCTGCTCCAGTCCCTCCGGCAAAAGTTCCAGCTCCTGATTGACGGCGATGCGGATCGCTTG
>CAZKNC010000070.1:0-2453 GCA_964553935.1 uncultured Planctomycetia bacterium
GTGAATGAATCTCTCAAGATCTGCCGGGGTCAGACTCTCGAGCTTCAAGCCATCCTTGAATCGCTGATCGGCCAGGGCTACCAGCGGGTTCCAAAAGTTAGCGATCCGGGGGATTTAGCAGTTCGAGGCGGCCTCTTGGACATTTTCCCCGAAGGGTTTGAAGCTCCGGTACGGATCGAGATGGAGCACAACACCGTCGGACAGATCCGATCCGTCCATCCCCAGACCGGCCAGCCGTTTCTTTCGCACGAAATTCTGGTTCTCTTGCCCACGGTCGCTCTTCATCGCCGTTCGGTCCGCACCACCGCCCGCCTGCCGTTTTTAGGGGAAGAAACGCCGCTCGACCCATTTATCGACATTCGGATCGGAGACTTCGTCGTTCATGTCCTGCATGGGATCGGCCGCTATCTGGGCTTGAAGCGGGTCCGAGGCCGGCAGGCGGTGGAGGAGAATCTCGTTCTGGAGTATGCCGATGGAGACAATCTGTACGTGCCCACATCGGAGCTGCATCTGCTCCAGCGCTACATCGGCTTCGAGGGGCATCCGCCGAAACTTTCCAAGCTGGGAACGCGCACCTGGGCCCGTTCCAAGGAACTCGCGCGCAAGGGAGCCGTTTCGGTGGCGGCGGATTTGCTTCGTGTTCAGGCCAAACGGCTGAGCGTTCCCGGTCACGCATTCCGCCCGGACACGGAGTGGCAAAAACAGATGGAAGCCTCTTTCCCTTATCCGGAGACGCCCGGTCAGCTCAGAGCTCTGGAGGAGGTCAAGCGGGACATGGAAGCCCCCATCAACATGGACCGCCTGCTGTGCGGCGACGTCGGATACGGAAAAACGGAAGTGGCTCTGCGCGCCGCTTTCAAGGCGGTCATGGATGGACGGCAGACGGCGATGCTGTGTCCCACCACGATTCTGGCGGAACAGCATTACACGACCTTCACGAAACGGATGAAAGAGTTCCCGGTCACGGTGAGCATGCTCTCCCGTTT
The DNA here is from genome assembly GCA_964553935.1 of uncultured Planctomycetia bacterium. Lineage (GTDB taxonomy): Bacteria > Omnitrophota > Gorgyraeia > 1-14-0-20-64-10 > 1-14-0-20-64-10 > CAZKNC01. The sequence continues at coordinate 987 of CAZKNC010000070.1, forward strand.
TCAGGGCGAAGCGGACCAGAAACAGACGCTGAAAGGGCTGGCGGCGGGGCAGGTGGATCTGGTCATCGGGACCCATCGGCTTTTCTCACCCGATGTGAAGTTCAAGAATCTTGGTTTGTTGATCGTCGACGAGGAACAGCGGTTCGGGGTCCGGCACAAGGAGCGGCTCAAGCGTCTGCGGGCGGAAGTGGACATCCTGACGCTCACGGCCACCCCGATCCCCCGCACGCTCTATCAGGCGCTGATGGGGGCCAAGGCGATGTCGATGATCGACACGCCGCCGTTCGAGCGTTTGCCGGTTGAGACGGCGGTGGGGGAGGAGGATTCCGAATCGGTGGGGAAGGCGATCCGCCGGGAGATCGCCCGGCAGGGCCAAGTGTTCGTGGTCTATCCCTGGATCGAAGGGATCCCGAAGCTTCAGCAGAAACTGACGGCGTGGGTTCCTGCGGCCCGGATCCTCTCGGCGCATGGCCGGATGCCGTCGCGCGCGCTGGAGCGGGCGATGCTTTCCTTTATGCGGCGTGAGGCCGACGTGCTGGTTTCCACCGCCATCGTGGAATCCGGGATCGACATTCCCAACGCCAACACCATGATCGTTTTTCGCGCGGACAGTTTCGGCCTGGCCGATCTGTATCAGTTGCGCGGCCGGGTGGGGCGCTTCACCCGGCAGGCGTACGCGTTGTTCCTGACACCGAGGGGATTGCCTCTCACCGGCGAGGCGCGCCGGCGGTTGGAAGCCCTTCAGGAGTTTTCCCACCTGGGGGCAGGTTTCCAGATCGCTCTGCAGGATCTTCAGCTCCGCGGCGCGGGCAACCTGCTGGGAACGGAACAGCACGGCCACATCGCGACCATCGGGTTCGATCTTTACTGCCGCTTGCTTCGCGCCGAAGTGGATCGGCTGAGTCGCGGCCCCCTTGTGCCCAAAACAGGTCCGTGATACAGTGGCCGACATGCTCTTCTCCCGTTTTTTTATTGGAATCGCATGTCTGGCGCTGTGGGCGCTGGCCGGCTGCGGACAGGGCAAGGTCACCGCGGTGGTCAACGGCCATGTCATCACCACTCAAGAGGTGGATGATCGGCTTGCCCGGATGAATCCGGCTCTCCGTCAGTCGGCCGGAGACGATCGCCGCCGCGTGATCGAACAGCTGGTCACGGAAACCCTTCTGTTCCAGGAAGCCAACCGCCGAGGTCTTGAGCGGGACCTGGAAGTCCGCCGGCTTCTCCAGGAAGCCAAGCGCCAGGTCATGATCGGTCGTCTGTTGGAAAAAATTCGGCAGGATCTGCGCGGCAGTGTGTCCGCGGAGGAGATCACCGGCTTCTACGAAGCCAATCGAGCCAACTTCACTCAACCGGAGAGCTGGAGAGCCAGCCATATCCTGACCGCGGATCAAGCGGCCGCGGAAAAAGCGCTTGCCCGCGTGAAGAACGGAGAATCGTTCGCGCAGGTGGCTCAAGAGCTTTCCACCG
>CAZKNC010000070.1:2463-4148 GCA_964553935.1 uncultured Planctomycetia bacterium
GTGAAGGTGGGGCGGCTCGGGGAGCGGACGGTCCAGGTCAGTCCGGAGTTCGAGACCGCCGTGAAATCGATCGAACCCGGCGAGATCAGCAAGGTCGTCAAGAGCCCTCTGGGCTACCATGTGATCTTGCTGACCGAGCGGCGCGCCGCTCGGGAACGGACGCTGGAAGAGGTGCAGGACCAGATCCGCCAGCTCTTGGAAGGCCAACAGGGTCAGAAGAAGCTGGAAGAGTATCTGCAGCAGCTTCGGTCCAAATCTCAGGTGAAGATTCATGAACTCGGCGCGGCTGCGCCTGGAACTCCTGCTTCTTAAGGCGCGAATCCTCTTTTCCGGTTTTATTCTTCCCGCGGTTCTCTGCCTGTTTTCTTTCTCTGCTTGGGCGGCCGGCCCCGTTCAGTCCGATGCCAATCGGATCGTGGCGGTCGTCAACGACGAGGTAGTCACCCAGGACGAACTGAACCGCGCGCTGGTCCCGGCTTATTTCCAGCTTCAGGCGACGCTCGGCCCGGAGGAATTGGCCCAGCAGATGGACGAGCTTAAGCGCCGCATCCTGGAGCAGATCGTGGATGAACGGCTCATGCTTCAAGAAGCCCGGAATCCGCGTCCCATCGAAGTTTCCAAAGGCCGGGTCGGAACCCCTCCCGTCATCACCGCGTCCGAAGAAGAGGTGGAGGAGCTTCTGAACGAAACCCGGCGGCGGTTTCCCAATGAAGAGATGTTTCAGGAAGCTCTCACCCAGCAGGGGGTCACCCTGGAAGATCTGAGGGAGCGGTTCCGGGATCAGGTGGTGATTCAAAAATTGATCAGCCGGGAGGTTCGGTCGCGGACCCCCGTTTCGCCGGCGGAAATCACCGCTTATTATGAATCGCATAGGGACGAGTTCGTCGCACCCCCCGCCGCGCAGGTTTCGACGATTTTGATCCGTCCCAAGGACAGCGCCGACATCGCACCCGCATTCGCTCGGGCCCAGGACCTGCACAAACAGCTGAGAGCCGGAGCCGACTTCCACGAAACGGCCCGGAAACACTCCGACGGTTTCAACGCGCAGATGGGCGGACAGATGGGCTATCTGGAGAAAGGCAAGAACATCAAAGAGATCGATCAGCTGCTGTTCAATCTGAAGGCCGGAGAGCTTTCTCCCGTCATCAAGACGCCGGCCGGTTTCCATATCTTTCTGGTCGAATCGGTTCGTCCGTCCCATCAAGCCGCGCTGGAGGAGGTCGCACTCGACATCAAACGCAAGCTGCTCAATCAAAAAGGGTCGGAGAAGTACCAGCAGTGGATTGCTAAGCTTCGGGCGGAGTCTTACATCACGCTGAAGTGATCCGACTCCTTCTCACCCTAGGCGATCCGGCCGGGATCGGTCCGGAAGTCGCTTGCGCCGCTTTATCGAATCTGCCCCCCGGCACCGCGCCGATTGTGATCGGCGACCGCTCTTTCCTGGAATCCACCGCTCGCCGTTTGAGGATCCGTCTGCCTGCCGAAAAAATCCGCTGGATCGACCTGCCGCTCCCGGCTCGGATCCGTCCCGGCAAGGTCCAGGCCGCGGGAGGCCGCGCCGCCTACGAGTATCTCGAGCGTGCCGTCCGGATTTTGCGTCAGGGGCAAGCCGATGCTTTGGTGACCGCGCCCGTGTCCAAGGAAGCGATCGTTCGGGCGGGCATCCGACGGCGGGGGCAGCCGGA
>CAZKNC010000070.1:4158-7185 GCA_964553935.1 uncultured Planctomycetia bacterium
GTCTCAGCGGTTTCACTGCGCGACCACCATGATGTTCGTGACCGGCCGATTCCGGGCGAGTCTGGCCACTACTCATTGGTCTATTCGGGACCTGCCGAATCGCTTAAAGAGCTCGGATCTGGTCCGGACCCTGCTCCAAACGCGCGAGGCGTTGCGGTTGGATTTCGGAGTCGCTCGGCCCCGGATCGGGTTGGCGGCGTTGAATCCCCATGGCGGAGAAGGGGGATTATTCGGGGGGGAGGAAAAATCGATCCTTCGCTCCGCTGTTGTGCGCGCCGGCCGGGGGGTGGAAGGTCCGATTCCGTCCGATACGCTGATGAAATGGGCGTCTGCAGGCCGGTACGACGCGGTGGTCGCGATCTATCATGATCAGGCGCTGATTCCCGTGAAGCTGCTGGGCTGGGAGCAGGCGGTCAATGTAACGCTCGGCCTGCCGTTCGTGCGCACCTCTCCGGTTCACGGGACGGCGTTCGATCTGTCCGGGAAGGGAAAAGCGGACCCGTCTTCCATGCGCTCGGCGGTGCGTTTGGCGGTCAATCTGGCGAGGCGGCGTGTCCGGCGTCCGAGAAGTTAAGGATCTGGTCCGGCACTACAATCTGGCGATTTCGCCCCATCGTATGGGGCAGCATTTCCTGATCGAACCGAAAGTACTGGAACGGATCGCCGCCCAGGCGGGGGCCGGCCCCGACGATCGGGTGATCGAAGTCGGCCCCGGGTTGGGAGCCCTTACGGGGCCGCTGTTGGCGACGGGTGCTACCGTTTACGCGGTGGAGAAGGACCGCCGTTTCGTGGAGGTGCTCACCGACCGGTTCAAAGACAACCCCCGGCTCCAGCTGGTCCGGTCGGACATCCTGGAGGTGGATTTGAGCTCTTACGCGCTGGGGGAGCCGCACTCGCTGATCGTCGTCGGGAATATTCCTTATTCGCTGACCAGTTCCATCCTCGAGTTCCTGGTTCGCCAGAGACAGTGGGTCCGCCGGGCGGTTCTCACCATTCAAAAGGAAGTAGCCCAGCGGATCATCGCCAAGCCGGGCGGCAAGGCGTTCTCCAGCATCAGCTTGTTTGTTTCCGTGGCTTTCAAACCGTCGATCGCGTTCCAGATCTCCTCCGGTTGTTTCTACCCCCGGCCGAAAGTCACTTCCGGGGTCCTGCGCCTGGATCCTCTTCCAGCCCCGGTCGTTTCGCCGGAAGAGGAAGAGAAGCTCCTGCGGTTCATCCGCTCGCTCTTCACGCACCGGCGCAAGACGGTGCTCAATGCTATCACTTCCACCGGCACCGGCCTGGAGAAAGCGGAGATCCAGCGCCGTTTATCCGAAGCCGGCATCGACTCGGTCCGTCGGCCTGAGACCTTCTCCCTTTCTGAGCTGGCCGCCCTGCATCGCCTTCTGTGTTAAGATGGCCCTCTGATGGCGATTTCCTCGAAAGATGTCCAATACCTGGCTCATCTGGCCCGCGTCGAGCTGACTCCGGAAGAGATCCAGCGGTTCACCGGCCAGCTGGATGAAATTCTGACCCACGTCGAAAAGCTTAAAAAAGTCTCCACCGAAGGGGTTCCTCCGACCAGCCATGTTTTGCCGCTGGCCAACGTTTATCGGGAGGATCAGAATCGGCCTTCTCTGCCGACCGAGAAGGCGCTGAGCAATGCTCCGGACCGGGAAGGGCCCTACTTCCGGGTCCCGCGCATTATCGATTCCACCTAGCGATCCGCATGGCTCTTCCAAACTCCGCCGTTCAAACCGCCGAAGAGGTGATCCGCCGAGTCCAGGCCTGGGATCCGAAAATCCATGCGCTGGCCTGGTTTGATCCGGACTCTTTGCGCCGTCAGGCGAAAGAGCTGGAGAGCTCGGCTTCCGATTTGCCGCTGCGGGGTTTTCCGGTTCTGATCAAGGACAATATCTGCGTCGAAGGGATTCCCACCACCTGCTGTTCGAAGATCCTGAAAGGTTTTCGGCCGCCTTACAGCGCCACGGCGGTGGAACGGCTGAAAAAAGCCGGAGCCTTGCTGATCGGGATGGCGAATATGGATGAGTTCGCGTTCGGTTCCTCCTGCGAGCATTCCTGCTACGGGCCGACACGCAATCCCTGGGCGTTGGACCGGGTGCCGGGCGGTTCCAGCGGAGGATCGGCCGCAGCCACGGCGGCGGGAATCACGCCGGCGGCTTTGGGATCGGACACCGGTGGATCGATCCGCCAGCCGGCGGCGTTTTGCGGAGTCGTGGGCCTTAAGCCGACCTACGGCCGGGTTTCCCGGTATGGGCTGATCGCATTCGCTTCCTCGCTGGATCAGATCGGGCCCCTCACCAGGACGGTGGAGGACAACGTTCGCCTTTTTCAGGTCATGGCCGGGCCGGACCCGAACGATTCGACCTGCGCGGATTTAGCCGTGCCGGATTATTCCGCCTCGCTGAGCCGGGAGATTAAAGGCCTGCGTCTGGGAGTGCCCAAGGAGTATCTGGGCGAAGGGGTGGATCCGGCCGTGCGCCAAGCCATTGAGAAAGCGCTCGACCAATTCCGGAAATTAGGCGCCGCCGTGACCGAACTCGCAATGCGGCACACGGAGTACGCGGTTGCGACGTACTCCATACTCGGCACCGCGGAGGCCAGCTCCAAGCTGGACGGGTTGGACGGGGTCCGGTTCGGGCACCGAGCCGCAGGAAAGGGTTCCTCCGTCCTGGAAATGTACACCGGAACGCGGGAGCAGGGATTCGGCGCGGAGGCGAAACGGCGCATCACGCTGGGGACGTTCGTGCTCTCCTCCGGCTATTACGACGCCTATTACGCGAGAGCGCTCCGGGTCCGGACGCTGATCAAGCGGGACTTCGACCGGGCGCTGGAAAAAGTGGATTGCCTGGTCACGCCGACAGCTCCCACCGCGGCGTTCCGGCTGGGAGAAAAACTGGAGGATCCGCTCACGATGTACCTGTCCGACATCCTGACGATCTCGGTGAATCTGGCCGGGGTACCCGCGCTCTCCCTGCCGTGCGGCTTCACCGGCGTGGGACTGCCGATCGGGATGCAGTTGATCGC
>CAZKNC010000071.1:0-7182 GCA_964553935.1 uncultured Planctomycetia bacterium
GAGCAACACAATCTGACGCAGGAAGAGCTTGCAAAGAAGCTCAATGAGAAAGAGCTCCGGGAGTTCCGTTCCCGGTTTAACATCCCGCTCAGCGACGAGGAGGTCGTGGAGACGCCGTTTTATCGTCCGGCGCTCGAAAGCGCGGAGACCCGATACCTGCTGGACCGCCGGAAGAAATTGGGCGGTTTTTTGCCCAGCCGGCGCGTCAAGCCGGCTGCTTTGCCGGTTCCGGATTGGAATTTTTACGCGGAATTTTTGAAAGGGTCGGAAGCGCCGGTTTCTTCCACCATGGCGCTGGTTCGGATCCTGGCCAAACTGCTTCGGAATTCCGAGATCGGCCGCCGGATCGTTCCGATTATTCCGGACGAAGCTCGGACCTTCGGCATGGACGCGCTGTTCCGCCAGATCGGAATCTATTCCTCGAAGGGACAGCTGTACGAGCCGGTCGATCGGGAATCCCTTCTGTATTACCAGGAATCCAAGGACGGCCAGATGCTCGAGGAAGGGATCACCGAGGCCGGGGGGATGAGCTCCTTCATCGCGGCCGGCACTTCCTACGCGAACCACGCGGCTCCGATGATTCCCTTCTTTATCTATTACGCGATGTTCGGTTTTCAGCGGATCGGCGATTTGATCTGGGCGGCCGCGGACAGCCGGGCAAAAGGTTTTTTTGCCGGCGCCACGGCCGGGCGCACCACACTCAACGGTGAAGGGCTTCAGCATCAGGATGGCCACAGCCAGTTGACGGCCACCACGGTCCCGACCCTTTACGCCTACGATCCGGCGTTCGCGTACGAGTTGGCGACGATCGTCTGGGACGGCTTGCGCCGAATGTACGCGGAAGGGGAGGAAATCTTTTATTATCTGACCCTCTACAACGAGAACATGCCGATGCCGGCGATGCCCGACGGAGTCCGGCCGGGAATTTTAGAGGGACTGTACAAGTTTCAGGCCGGCCCCTCCGGGATGAAGCGCAAAGCCCATCTGCTTTCCAGCGGGCCGATCATCCAGGAAGCGCTGGCGGCGCAAAAGATCCTCGGGGAGAAGTACGGCGTTTCAGCGGATGTATGGAGCGCGACCAGCTACAAACGTCTGCGCGGCGGGGCGCTGGAAGCGCGCCGATGGAACATGCTGCATCCGGCCGCCCACCCGCGGCGGTCGTATCTGGAATCCGTCCTTCAGCCGGAAAAAGGGGTTTTCGTCGCGGTTTCCGATTACATGCGCTCGGTCCCGGAGCAGATCGCCCCGTGGGTGCCGGGCGGATTGTTCGCGTTGGGTACCGAAGGCTTCGGCCTAATCGATGCGCGCGCTAAACAAACCAGGTTCTTCGAGGTGGATGCCGCTTCAACGGTGATCGCCGTCTTGTACTCTCTGGCCCAGCGGGGCGAGCTTCCTCCTTCCGAAGTGGAAAAAGCGATCCGGGATCTTCAAGTGGACCCGGAGAAGATTCACCCCGAGCGTCTTCTCTAGCGATGGACATTCGCCTTCCTCAACTGGCCGAAGGGGCCGACTCCGGGACTGTTGTGAACATCCTGGTCCAGGAAGGGGAAACGGTCCGGAAGGACCAGACGCTTGTGGAATTGGAAAATCAAAAAGCGGTCGCCCCCATCCCCTCTCCCGCGGCGGGGACCGTCACCAAGATCCATGTGAAACAGGGAGATATCGTGACGGTCGGCGCGCTGCTGGTTTCGCTCTCGCAGGAAGGGGCTTCTGCACCAGGTCGCGAGTCCACCGTTCGTGGTGAAAATAAAGCTCAGGGCGAGCGGAAGGTCGCTCCTTCGGTTCCGGGCGTTCCGCCTCCCGCTTCTCCGACCGTCCGAAGAATGGCCAAAGAGTTTGGGCTCGACCTCACGCAGATTCCCGGCTCCGATCGGGGAGGCCGGATTACGGCGGCGGATCTTCGCGCCTACATCGAAGCGGCTCAAACCGCTGCTCAAAGACGGCAGGCCGCCGCCGCGCCCAAGGTCGACTTTTCCAAGTGGGGGCCGGTCACGCGCAAGCCGTTCTCCCCTCTGCGCAAGGCGATCGCCGCGGCGATGACGGACTCCTGGACCACGATTCCGCACGTCACGCAATTCGACGAAGCGAATCCTTCGGCGCTCTTGGCGTCGATTGAAAAACATGGGCCCGCGTATGAACAGCGGGGAGCGCGGCTGACGCTGACGGCTCTGCTGCTGCGCGTGCTGGTTCCGGTTCTTCAGAAATACCCTATTTTTAACAGCAGTCTGGATGAGGCCTCGGGTGAACTGGTGTTCAAGCAGTACATCCACATCGGCATTGCGGTGGACACGGAAGCGGGGCTGATCGTGCCGGTTCTGCGCGGCGCGGATAAGAAGTCGGTCCTGCAGATTTCGCAGGATTTGGCCGCGCTGGCGGACAAGACTCGCCAGCGGAAACTTTCCGCAGACGAGCTTCAGGGAGGCACCTTCACGGTTTCGAACCAGGGCGGGATCGGCGGGGGACATTTCACGCCGATCATTCATAAGCCGGAAGCGGCGATCCTGGGGGTGGGCCGGGCCAAGCCGAAGCGTCTTCCGTTGTCCCTTTCCTACGATCACCGCGTGATCGACGGGGCCGACGCGGCCCGCTTCATCACGGCGCTGGTCGAGGGGATCCAAAACTTTTCCGATCAGGAGGTGCGTCTTTAATGCCGGATCCTGTTCGGGTGGAATGGGTGGTGCTGGGCGCTGGGCCGGGCGGCTACGCGGCGGCTTTCCAGGCGGCGGACCGCGGCAAAAAAGTCGTTTTGGTGGAGCAGGAAAAACGGCTGGGCGGCGTTTGCCTCAACGCCGGCTGCATCCCGTCGAAAGCGCTGCTGCACGCGACCGAGGTGATGCGGGAAGCCGAAGAATCCAGAAACCGCGGAATCACGTTCGGGCCGCCGGTTTTGGAACTGGATAAACTGCGGGGTTGGAAGGGATCGGTTCTTGAAAAATTGGGGCGGGGGGTTGCCGGTCTGGCTCGGAAGCGGGGAGTGGAGGTCTGGCAGGGACGCGGATATTTTGAGGATTCCCAGACCCTGCGCGTGGAGACCGCGCAGGGCCAGAAGTTCCTGCGGTACGAGACGGCCATCATTGCCGTCGGTTCCAAGGCGGCGATGCCCTCGGCCTTCGATCTAGGCAACAAGCGGATCATGACTTCCACGGAGGCGCTGGAGCTCGACGAGATTCCGGAGGAACTGCTGGTGGTGGGCGGCGGCTACATCGGGATGGAGCTGGGCACGGTTTACGCCACGCTGGGAAGCCGCGTCGTGGTGGTGGAGGCGCTGAGCTCCATTTTGGCGGGAGCCGATCCGGACCTGGCCCGGCCGGTCGCTCAGTATGCGAAGTCCGCTTTCCGGGAGGTGCGCCTGAACACGAAGGTTCTGAAGATGGCCACCAGCGGCAAGCAGATCAAGGTGACCTTGGATGTCGGCGGCGAGAAGAAAGAAGAATTTTTCGATGGCGTGTTGGTTTCCGTAGGAAGGGTCCCGAACTGCGCGAACCTTGGGCTGGAGCATACCCAGGTGACCCGTGACGACAAGGGGTTCATTCAGGTGAATGAACAGATGCGGACGACGGATCCCCATTTGTACGCGATCGGCGACGTGGTCGGCGGCGCCTTGCTGGCGCATAAAGCGGCTCATGAGGCCCGCGTGGCGGTAGACGCCATCACCGGAGAGACCGGGACCGGCAGGGAGGTCGTGATCCCGGCGGTGGTTTTCACAGACCCGGAGGTTGCCTGGTGCGGGCTGACGGAAGCGGACGCGCGGGCTCGAGAGATTCCCATTGAGGTTGCCCGATTCCCCTGGGGCGCTTCCGGGCGTGCGCTGACGCTGGACCGACCGGACGGATTGACGAAGCTGATTTTGGAGCCGGAAACAGAGCGGATCCTGGGCGTCGGAATTGTGGGGCACGGCGCCGGAGACCTGATCAGCGAAGGGGTGCTGGCGATCGAGATGGGAGCTACCGCGCGGGATTTGGCCGACTCGGTCCACCCGCATCCGACCCTCTCCGAGACGCTGATGGAATCCGCGGAAGCGTTTTACGGAACTTCCACGCACGTTTTCAACCGCCGCAGGGTTTCGGCTCCGACGCCATGAAGAAAACGGTGCTGGTCACGGGCGGCGCCGGATTCATCGGTTCCCATTTAACGGAAGCGTTGGTCCGCCGGGGGGCGCGGGTCCGAGTGCTGGACAGTCTGCTGGAAGGCCGGATGGAAAATCTCGAATCCGTTCGCCGGAAAATCGAATTCATCCGGGGGGATGTTCGGAATCCGGTTGTTTTGAAACGGGCCTTGAAGGGAGTAAGGGCTGTTTACCATCAGGCCGCTCTCCGTTCGGTTCCGAAGTCGGTGGGGAATCCGTTTCTTTATCATGAAGTCAACGCCACTGGAACGCTTCTGCTGCTCCAGAAAGCCAAAGAAGCCGGGGTCCAACGGGTGGTTTACGCTTCCTCCAGCTCGGTGTACGGCGATGAGGCGCCCATCCCTCAGAATGAAACGATGCGGCCGGGGCCGCAGTCTCCTTACGCCGCTTCGAAACTGGCTTCCGAGCTGTACGCGGTGATCTACTCGAAGCTGTACGGCCTGGAGACGGTCGGACTGCGCTATTTCAACGTGTTCGGTCCCCGCCAGTCTTTGGAGAATCAATACGCGGTCGTGGTCCCGAAGTTCATCACCTCTCTTTTGAAAGGGGAGCACCCGCCGGTCAACGGGGATGGAAAACAGACGCGCGATTTCACCTACGTGGAGAACGTTGTCCAAGCCAACCTGAAGGCGGCGAGCGCTTCGGGCGTATCCGGTGAGGTGTTCAACGTCGCGACCGGTTCCCGCTGTTCGGTCCTCCAGCTGGTCAAAGAACTCAATAAGATCACCGGGGTTCACCTGGGGCCGACGTTCCTGCCGAAACGCCCGGGCGATGTGCTTCATACCGGCGCCGACATCCGGAAAATCAAGCGTCTGCTGGGCTATCGGGTGACGGTGCCGTTCGAGGAAGGACTCCGCCGCACCGTCCAATGGTTCCGAGAGGTTTATGAATAAGCCGCCTCCGGCGGTCCGCCAAATTAAGAAGGTATGGACGAGCATCCCCACCATGGAAGGGGCAGGCGTTCGCCTCAAGCGCGTGTTCGGTTTTCGGGAGATGCCGCAGTTAGACCCATTCTTGCTGCTCGACTGTTTCCAGTCCGACAATCGGGACGACTACGTCAAAGGTTTCCCTTGGCATCCGCACCGCGGCATCGAGACCATCACCTACGTGCTGGACGGCGACGTGGAACACCAGGACAGCATGGGCAACAAGGGGATCATTCGCTCCGGCGACGTGCAGTGGATGACGGCCGGCAGCGGGATTATCCATCAGGAGATGCCGCAGGGAGATCCCAAGGGCCGAATGTGGGGTTTCCAACTGTGGGCCAACCTCCCTAAAGTTCATAAAATGATGGACCCACGCTACCGGGAAGTGACCTCTACACAAATTCCGACGATTAAAACGGCCGAGGGGGCCACGGTGAAGGTCGTTTCCGGAACGGTTGCCGGTGTGCAGGGGCCGGTTCGGGAGATCGTGATCGACCCGGAATTCATCGATGTTTCTCTGCCGGCAGGCAAGTCGTTCACGCACACGGTAAAGCCCGGCTATACCACCTTCGCCTACGTGGCGGAGGGAGAGGGAACATTCGGTCAGATTCAGCGAGAAGGTACGATCGTGCTGTATCAACCGGCTGGGGACACCGTGCTGGTGACGACCGATAAGAAACCGGTCCGCTTTCTGCTGGTGTCCGGCAAGCCGCTCCAGGAGCCGGTGGCCTGGTATGGCCCGATCGTGATGAACACGCAGGAAGAATTAAAAACCGCTCTCGACGAATTCAAAGCGGGAACTTTTATTAAGCAGGGCAACGGATAAATGCAGTCCTGGTTGATGCTGCTGGCTGGGGGTTTGTGCGGGACGGCAGGGCGCTACGTTCTGGCGGGGGCGGTCTATCGCTGGGTGGGGACCGGCTTCCCCTACGGCACGCTGGCGGTGAACACGCTGGGTTGCCTGGTCATCGGCTTTTTAGGCACCTTGGCGGAGCAGAAGTTCCTGCTGACACCCGAAGCTCGGCTGTTCTGGATGGTCGGTTTGTTGGGGGCGTTCACAACGTTCTCGACCCTCATTTACGAAAGCTGGCGGCTCATCCAGGACGGCCAAACGCTGTTGGCAAGTACCAACCTGCTGGGAAGCATTGCGTTGGGTTTGGCGGCATTGTGGGCGGGGCATGCGGCGGCTTCGCTGCTGTAGCGGTTCTCAAGAGAGGTGAATGCGAGTGACGATTCCAAGAGAAGGAAAACTGCTCCGGATCTTTATCGGAGAGCAGGACAAATGGCAGGGACAGCCGCTCCATGAAGCGATTGTCTATCTGGCGAAAAAGCAGGGTCTGGCGGGAGCCACCTGTCTCAAAGGGTTCCTGGGCTATGGGGCCAAAAGCCGTCTCCATACCGTCAAGCTCCTGCGGCTTTCTGAGGATCTGCCCATCGTGATCGAGATCGTAGACAGCGCTGAAAAGATCCAGCAGTTTCTCCCGCACCTGGAGTCCATGATCCAGGACGGCTTGATCACCCTCGAGAAAGCCGAGGTGCTTCTATACCGCGCGAACCAGCCGGCTTAGGCGCTTCGCCTTCCCATACCCCGCGGTACAATACCTGCAGACAGGGCAGGCCTTGAGAAGGCCAAAGAGGAGTTCGTCAAATCATGAAAAAAACGATCGGGTTATTTTGCGCTTTGTTTTTAACGGCTGCGGTGCCCGTGTGGGCCGCAACGGTCCCGGATGAAAATGCCGCAAAAGCGTTGGCCGACAACGTGATGGCCAAAGTAGGGGTTGGGGATCTGGACGCGGCGTTCACCCTGATGAAACCCTACGTTCCATTGAGCGAGACGGAGTTGAACAGCGCCGCGCTCCAATCCAAATCGCAGAGGGAACAGTTTGGAAAACGGTTTGGGGATACGGTAGGTTTCGAATTCATCGATTCGCAGAAGATCGGCGGCGGCTTACTGCGGTTCCGCTACCTTGAAAAGACTCAGCTGCATGCGCTGCCGTGGGTGTTTTATTTTTACCGAGCCGCAAACGTCCGTAGCGCATACGAAGTCCCTTGAAGCCCCAAATCTAATGTGGCATTATTATAATGTAAAATTAAGGAGGGGGAAATGATCGAAGAGTCTCGGGAAGTCAA
>CAZKNC010000072.1:0-7152 GCA_964553935.1 uncultured Planctomycetia bacterium
GGAAGCGGCGGAGCTCGAACAGCACGTGATCGCCACCGGCGGCGGAGTGATGCTGAGGGAAGAGAACATCCAGCGGCTCAAGAAAAGCGGAAAACTGATTTGTCTGACCGCCAACCCGGACGTCATTCTCCAGCGGACGCTTACGACACTGCCGTCGCGGCCCCTGCTGGCCGGGCACGATCCGCGCGAACGGGTGGACCAGCTTTTGAAACTGCGCGCCCCCTTCTACGCCCAGGCCGACTTGACGGTCGACACGTCGGAAAAAACCGTCGAGCAAGTGGCGGAAGAAATCTTATGCAGACTCGAGCTGTCCAAACCCTCACGCTGAAAGACGCGGGTTACCCGAAACTGCTTCGGGAGATCCACGCTCCGCCGGAGCTTCTTTACGTGAAGGGGGCGCTGCTCAGCGAGGACTCGGCGGCGGTGGCGATGGTCGGGACGCGGCTGGCCACTTCCTATGGGTTGGACACGGCCCGGCGGTTGGCCGAAGAGCTGGCCCGGTCCGGCGTTACGGTGGTTTCCGGCCTGGCCGAAGGGATCGACCGGGCCGCGCATGAAGGAGCGCTGGAAGCCGGCGGCCGGACGATCGCGGTCGTCGGGCACGGGTTATCGACTATTTATCCGGCGCATCATCGGGATCTGGCGGAACGAATTGCCCGGTCCGGCTGTGTTGTCTCTCAGTTCCCGATGGGGATGCCGCCGCTGGCTCAAAATTTCCCGCAACGGAATGAAATCATTGCCGGCTTGAGTCTGGGAGTCGTGGTGGTGGAGGCACCTTTCAAGAGCGGGGCGTTGATTACCGCGCGCCACGCGATGGAGCAGGGACGGGAAGTGTTCGCGGTGCCGGGGCCGATCGGAAGAAACAGCGAAGGAACGCACCGCCTCCTTCGGGACGGAGCCAAGCTGGTCGAGACGGCCCAAGACATTCTGGAAGAGCTGGCCCCTCATCTTCGGCAGATCGTTCGCTCTTCGACGGGCTCAGAGCGAACGGAAACCGCTCAGAATGAGCGGGTCGAAGGAGAGCGGTGGTTGGCCGATCTGAGCGAGGAACAGCAGCAGGTTTTGAAGGTTGTCCCGGTGGGACTGCCGGTCGGACTGGATCGGTTGGCCGGCCAAACCGCCTTGGCGCCGAATCGCCTGCTTTCCGTGCTGACGGAACTGGAGATCCGAGGATTGGTCCGGCAGGGAGGCCAGGGTTTCACGCGCAGGAAATGAAACTGCAGGTCAACGGAGAACCGATGGATGTCGCGGAAGGCACCACCGTGTCGGATCTTGTGCGGCAGCTCAAGCTCAAGCCGGAGCTCGTGGTGGTGGAGCTGAACCTGAACATTCTGCCCCGCGACCATCTGGATTCGGCGGCGCTTCGGGAAGGGGATCAGGTCGAAATCGTTCATTTCGTGGGAGGGGGAAGTGGCCGGTAAAGCATTGGTGATCGTGGAGTCGCCGACCAAGGCGAAAACGCTGGACCGATTCCTTGGCTCCAAGTTCAAGGTGATCGCTTCCCAGGGGCACGTGATGGACCTGCCGGCCAGCCAGTTCGGCGTCGACCTGGAGAATAATTTCGCGCCCAAGTACATCGTCATTTTCAAGAAACGCAGTCTGGTCAAAGAGCTCAAGAAAACCGCGGCCCGATTCAAGGAGCTTTATCTGGCCACCGATCCCGACCGGGAA
This sequence comes from uncultured Planctomycetia bacterium, assembly GCA_964553935.1. GTDB lineage: Bacteria > Omnitrophota > Gorgyraeia > 1-14-0-20-64-10 > 1-14-0-20-64-10 > CAZKNC01. Next base: position 1,672 of record CAZKNC010000072.1, read on the forward strand.
GGGGAAGCGATCTCCGCGCATCTGGCCACAGTGCTGGGGAAGGACAAGAAGATTTACCGGGCGGTTTTCCATGAGATCACGCCCGATGCCGTGAAAGCGGCGTTCGCGCATCCGCGCGAAATCAACGAGCATAAAGTCGAAGCCCAGCAGGCGCGCCGCATCCTGGACCGGATCCTGGGGTACAGTCTCTCTCCTCTGCTCTGGAAAAAAGTGGGTTCGGGTTTGAGCGCCGGACGGGTCCAGTCGGTGGTTCTGCGGCTGATCGTGGATCGGGAGCGGGAGATCCGCGCTTTCACGCCGCAGGAATACTGGCAGATCACCGCTTCGCTGGAAAAGGACCGCACCGTTTTCGAGGCGACGCTGGAAACGATCGACGGCAAAAAAGCCGAGCTCAGGGACGGAGAAACCAGCACGAAATTAGTCGAAGAGCTCAAGACCCAGCCCTTTGTCGTTTCCAACATCACGCAAAAAGCCACTCAGCGGCACCCTTTGCCGCCGTTCACCACCAGCACGCTTCAGCAGGATGCGTTCAACCGGCTCGGTTTTTCCGCCGGACGGACCATGAGGATCGCCCAGCAGCTGTACGAAGGCATCGAACTCGGAGCGGAGGGCCCGGCGGGTCTCATCTCCTACATGCGGACCGACTCCGTGCAGGTGGCGGCCGAAGCGCAGACCCAAGCCCGTGGTTTTATCGGGAAGCAGTTCGGCAAGGAATACGTGCCGGAGGCGGCACCCAAATACAAATCGCGGCGCGGCGCTCAAGAGGCGCACGAAGCGATCCGACCGACGTCGGCGGAGAGAACGCCGGAAGCGATGAAGGAATTCCTCACGCCGGAGCAGATGAAGCTCTACACCTTGATTTGGAACCGATTCCTAGCCAGCCAGATGGCTTCCGCCCGCCTGGAGCAAACCAGCGTCGATCTGGCCGCGGGCCGGTGCGGTTTCCGGGCCTCGGGAACGCGGGTTCTTTTTCCCGGTTTCCTGAAGGTGATGAAACCGGAGGAGCCCGACTCGCAAACGTTGCCTGCTTTGACCAAGGGGGAGAAAGTCCAGGTCAAAGAGATCACCCCTTCTCAGCACTTCACCAAGCCGCCGCCTCGCTACACCGAGGCCTCTCTGGTCCGGACCATGGAGGAGCTGGGCATCGGCCGGCCGTCCACTTACGCGCCGACCATCCAGACCCTGTCCACGCGCGGCTATGCGAATCGGCTGGGCCGGGCACTCGCTCCCTCGGAACTGGGAGAGATCGTGACCGACTTGCTGTCCCAGCATTTCCCGAAGGTGCTGGACGTGCAGTTCACGGCTCGCATGGAGGAAGAGCTCGACGAGGTAGAGGACGGCAAGCAGGTTTGGAACGACTGCGTGCGGGAGTTCTACGAACCGTTCGCCGACGCCCTGAAAACCGCCGCCGCCGAGATCCAATCGATGAAGCAAGCGCCCGTTCCCACCGATGAAAACTGTCCGCAGTGCGGCAAGGTCATCGTCATCAAATGGGGACGAAAAGGAAAATTCCTCAGCTGTTCCGGTTTCCCGGAATGCAAGTTCGCCAAGCCGATCACCACCGGCGTCAAGTGTCCCGAGCCCGGCTGCGAGGGAGAGCTGGTCCAACGCCGTTCCCGGCGCGGGCCGTTTTACGGCTGTTCGAAATTTCCCAACTGCCGGCACATCTCGAAAAATCTTCCGGGGCCCGGTTCTGAGGAACGCCCCGCCGGGGATGAGGGTCAGGCCGCCGCGGCGTCTTGATGGCCCTCGACCGGTTCATTCAAAAATTTCTCGATTACCTTCGGGCGGAAAAGGACGCTTCACCCCACACGCTGCGGAATTATGCCAAGGATCTTTCCCTTTTAAGGCAAGCGCTTGGAGAGAAACCGTGGGAGCAGGCCGGCTTGCTGGACTTGCGGCAGTTTATCGCCGGTCAGCGGGAAGGGGGGCTCTCGAAAGTGACCATCGCCCGCCGCGTGGCCTCGATCCGCTCTTTTTTTAGATTCCTTGAGCGGGACGGCCACATTCCGACCAATCCGGCGCTGGGGCTGACCCGGCCGAAGCAGGACAAGCATCTGCCGGCTTTCTTGAGCGTTGACGAGGCCGCGAAGCTGATGGAGGCGCCCCAGGGCGAGGATTTCACCTCCAGCCGCGATCGGGCGATCCTGGAAACGCTTTACTCCGCCGGCCTTCGCGTGAGCGAGCTGGTGGGGTTGAGGATTCGAGACGTGGATCTGATCGGGGAATCCCTGCGCACGGTGGGAAAAGGAAAAAAAGAGCGGCTGGTGCCGCTGGGCTCCTACAGCGTGAAAGCAATCCGCCGATATTTGGAGACGCTGCCAGCCGAGAAGAGCCAGCCCGAGAGCCCTCTTTTCCAGAACTGGCGGCATGGCCGGCTGACGGACCGTTCGGTCCGCCGGATTCTAAACCGCTATCTTTTTCAGGTGAGCGCCGCCTTGAAGATCTCCCCTCACGCGCTGCGCCATTCCTTCGCCACGCACCTGCTGGATCGCGGGGCCGACCTGCGGTCGGTGCAGGAGCTGTTGGGCCACAGTTCGCTGACGACCACTCAGGTTTACACGCATGTCACCACGGAACGGCTTAAAAAAGTCTATGAATCCGCTCATCCGCGGGCCTAGCCGCTCGTTGTTTCACCGGATCTGGCTGGTGATTTATCAGGGCGGATTCGTCCTGTTCGGCTTGAGCTACCTTCTGCTGCGCGTTTTTCGAAAGGGGACGCTGCCCGGCTGGCGGGAGCGTTTGGCGATCTATCCCGCGCGGTTGAAAGAGGAGCTTTCCGCCGGGCGCAGCCCGATTTGGATTCACGTGGTGAGCGTGGGGGAAGTGATGGCGGCCCGCCCGCTTCTGGAAGAGCTGCGCCGGAGATTCCCGGACCGGCCTTGGGTCGTCAGCACCGTCACGCCGACCGGCCGCGGGGTCGCGGAGCCGCTGATTCGGCCGGGGAAGGACCATCTGATCTATTTGCCCTGGGATTTGGCTCCGGTGGTCCGGCGCGCGCTCAAAGGGATCCGGCCGCTCCTGTTTATTTCTTTTGAAACGGAACTGTGGCCGGTTCTTTTCCACGAACTAGCCGGACGGGAAGTTCCGATCCTGGTGGTGAACGGCCGGATTTCACCTGCCGCTTACGGCCGATATCTTTGGATCCGGCCGTGGATGGAAGCGGTCCTTTCAGACGTCAGTTTTTTTCTGGCGCAAAGCCCGCAGGATGCGCGGCGGTACGCGGCCATCGGGGCGGCCAAGGACCGGATCATCGCGCCCGGCAATCTCAAATGGGATCTGCAAACGCGCGAGCCGGCCAACAGTTTGGAGCCGGCACGGCTCAAGGCGCTGATCGGTCTGACCGAGGACAGCCGCCTCTGGGCGGCCGGTTCCACGCATCCGGGGGAGGAAAAAATCCTCCTGGGAGTTTATCAGCGGGTGAAAAGCCGATTCCCCGGATTTCGGCTGCTGATCGCTCCGCGCCATCCGGAGCGGGCGGCGGAAATCGAGCGGGAGGCGGAAGCGCTGGGGATCAAAACCATCCGGAAATCGAACCTGATGGGGTCAGGCACCGCAGTGCCTGACCCTGTAGGGTCTGACCCCGTGGTCCTGCTGGATACGCTGGGCGAGCTGACCGCTTTTTACCGGGTGAGCGACGTGGTCTTCGTGGGGGGATCTCTGATTCCACATGGGGGGCACAACCTGATCGAGCCGGCGAGTTTAAGCCGACCGATTTTAAGCGGACCGCACCTGCATAACTTCCAGGCGATTTCGGAAGCGCTCACCCAAGTTTCGGGAATGGCGGTCGTGCGGGACGCGCGGGAACTCGAAACCCAGGTAGCTCGGATCCTCGCCAATCCGGGCTGGGCGCGCGAAATGGGCGCGCGTGCGCAGGGGCTCATCGAACAGCACCGGGGCGCTGTGATCCGAACCGCCGATCTGATCGAGCTGAAATGGGGCAAGCGCCTGATGGAGAACCCATGACCCTCATCCGGGATTTCTTCGCGAGCGTGCTGGAACAGCTGTACCGGCTGGGGATCGCGGCCATCCACCTGGGTTTCCGCCGGAAACTGTTCCGGGTTCATCGGCTTCCGGTTCCCGTGATCAGCGTGGGGAACTTGACCTGGGGCGGCACCGGAAAAACGCCTTTGGTGATGGTCCTGGCGCGCGCGCTGGAAAAGAAGGGCCGCCGCGTGGCGGTGCTCACGCGGGGATACGGCGGCGATGAGGCCGCTTTGCTGACCGAGCGGCTGGAGCCGATTCCGGTGCTGGTGGATCCCGACCGCGTCGAGACCGGAAACCGGGCGGTGCGGGAGCTGGGGGCGGATCTGCTGCTGATGGACGATGGTTTTCAGCAATGGCGGGTCCGAAAGGATGTCGAGATCCTCATGGCGGACGGAGCCGCTCCGTTCGGGAACGGCCGCATGATTCCGCGCGGGAACCTGAGGGAGCCGGTTTCGGAGGCGGCTCGCGCAAACTTGATCGTCGTGAAGGATTCCGGACTGGGGGTTGAAGCCAAACGGGAAGCCGAACGGCAGCTGCGCGCCCGGAATAAAACCGCACCGATTTTTTTCATGCGTTATCAGCCGACTGATTTATGGCGCTGGTCCACCGATGAAAAGGTGCCGCTGGATTCTCTGCAGGGGCAGAAGATCTGCACACTGTCGGGCATAGGCCATCCCGCTTCTTTCGAGACGGCCGTGGGGCTTTTGGGAGGGAAGGTGATCCTCCGGCATCGGTTCCGCGATCATCACGTCTACACCGCGGGCGAGCTGATCCGGATCCTGCATCGCTGCCGCCAGCACGGCATCGGCAGGATCGTCACGACCGCCAAGGATGCCGTGCGGCTGCCGAGACTGCTTTTGAAGACGGTTGGACCCGATTTGAGAGGAGTGGAGCTGTTGGTTCTGGAAATTGCTCCGGTTTTTGAGCCGAATGAAAGCGAACTTTTACACCGAATCGATTCTGTACTGGCTGGCGCGAAGCGTTAGCGCGCTCGCCCAGCGGCTTCCTCCTGCCTGGAACTGCGCGTTGGGCGCGGCGCTTGGGCGGGTGATTTTTTGGGTGACCGCCCGCCGGAGGATTGTGGCGATGGACAATCTGCGGGCGGCGTTCGGGGATCGCTATTCTCCGCGGGAATATCGCCGGCTGATCCGCGCGATGTGCCGGAATCTCGGAATGACGCTGATGGAAGTGGCGGCGATTCCGCGGATCGACCGGGCTTACGTCGAGCGCTGGGTTCGGCCGTCTCCGGGCAGTCGGGAGCGGCTGGAGGCGGCCCTGGGGCGCGGCCGCGGCGTCATCTTCATCGCGGGCCACTTCGGAAATTGGGAGCTGGGCGGCATTGTCGGCGCTTTGCATGGCTATCCCACGATGGTGTTGGTGCGGGAACAGGGCTGGCCGCGGCTGAACCGCCTGCTCACCCAATACCGAGAATCCAAAGGATGCCGGGTCGTCACCAAAGGCTTTGCCCTGCGGGAATTGATCCGCGGTCCGCGG
>CAZKNC010000073.1:0-7111 GCA_964553935.1 uncultured Planctomycetia bacterium
ATGCAGGGGGGTCTGGAAGAATTGACCCCCCGCGAAATGGGTGCGGTGGTGAATGCGACGGTCATCGGTCTTCTGCAGCACGCGGCTGGCCGGGTTCAGGATGGCGATGCGCTGTACCGGCGCGTGGCCCAGGGTGAGCTTCCCGGCGTTCCAGTTCCGTTCGGATTGATTCACCAGGTTCTGGCTGCGCCCGGCCTGTTCCGGTCCGCGCCGCAGGGTTACGCGCTGGAACTGCGCCAGGCCGCTCCGCTGGGGTCCACGGATTCCGTGACGATCCTCGAACGGGCCGGCCAGGGATCTGTCCCGGGTTACGTGCTGAACCGAGTTTGGAGCGGATCCTATTTCGCCGTCAATATCGGGAAACCGGGCATTCTCCATCTGGTGGGGCCGGACCACTTCGGCGGCCACGCGGCGGTGATGACCGCCGTTCCCGATGGCAAACGGCAGGAGCTGGCTTGGGCGATGAATCAGGATGTTCAAGGGCCGGATCTCTTCACCTGGGCCCGCGGCCAACTGCATCTGGCCGGTATCCCGGCGGATCTGAAGCCGGAAACGTCCACGCTGTCGAAGCCGGAAACAATCCTTCAAACGGGTCCGGATCGGCAGGCATTGCCGCCGAAGCGAGGAATCCAGTTTGCTCGGGGCCGCAAGCGGTCCGATCGAGACCAGAAAAGACTGGCGAACGTGCTGGCCGCGCTCGAGGAAAAGGCGGCTTCCAGTCTGGCGTGGGAAATCACGCTGTATCTGGCCGGCCTTAAAAAGGCCGAGGTTGCCGACGATAATCAGGCCGTTCAGGATTACGTCCAATGGTCCCGCGACGGAAACGGGCGGCTGGCCGCGCTCGAAGCGGAAGCCATCAGCGAGGATCTCGCGAAGCAGTTCAACGGTTTTCTGACGGAGATGCTCCAGTACAATTCGGTCGAGCGGCTTCTCTCCAATTTAGCGGATCTGGTGGAGAAGCATGACCTGGACGGGTTGACTCAGCGGCCGGTGACGGACGCTCCCCCCGAATGGATCAGCGGCGAGCGGGAAACCGCCGATCCGAACTGGGTCGGGCGGGAACTCGAGAATCTGCGCGGAATGTACCAAGGCGGCGGCTGGACGCTGGCGGCTCTGGGGGAATTCGGCCGCGCGGGGCGAACCCTGCTGGCGGAGAAATACGGCTGGCAGGCCGGTCTTGAGGAAGCGGGCAGCTACGTCCAGTACGACCAGAAGGACAACGCCTATCTGGTCCGGCCGGATGGAAGCCGCGTCCAGATGTGGGACTGCGCCGACGGGGCGATCGCCATCCATCGAATTCTGCGGGAAAGCGGTCTGAACCCCCGCCTGATGATGGGCGAGACCAGCGACGGCAGCTTCAAAGTGGACCTCTTTGTGGAGGTGGATATTCCGGCGGATCCTGAAGCCGGTCTGCAGACGGTACGGCTGACGCTGGTGGAGTCGCTGAACCCCTTGGAGGTGGTCAAAGCCGGCGTTCGCTCTCAGTGGACGAACATCCGCCCGGTTCCGCTGGATGTCGCCGCTGATCTGGTTCCGTTCCGGCAAAAATACGCTCCGATCGGAATGCTGCGCCCGCTGGCCATCGAAGGGAATCTTCTCCATCTGGGCGGTTATGGAAAGAAGGGCGATCGCGTGGTGGTGACCGCGGTAACTCTGAAGATTGCAGGCGGGGTGCAGGATCTCTCCTTCGAACAGGCCGAGGTTCCGCTCAGAGCCATGCGGCGGGAGGGAACCGGCGGTTCCCATTTGCGGACAGTTCTGGCCGATCTGGCCGAGCAAAGCGCGCGCGAGGATCTGGAAAACGCGCTCAAGAATGCTGTTCCGGATGAGCCGATTCGTTTGGAGTCTCGCGGAACCGGGGAGAGCCGGCCATTCCTCTTGAAGATGCTCCGCGTTCCGGTGGAATCGGCCCCACTGCTTCCGATGCGGACTCAACAGCCGGTCCAAAGCTGGCTGCCGGCCGGGTTCGTGGCGGGTTTGCCGGGCCTGGCTCGTTTGCGGCACGCGCTGGCGGAGGTTCGTCAGAATCATGTCGTAGTGATGAGCGCCGAGGCGTTGAGCCGAATGGACCCCATGATCCCCAGGGTGTTGGCCGATCTGCCGTCGGACATTGTTTCCCGGATCAAGGTGGTGGACGCGGGCGAGGCCTACGCGCTGGCCGGTTTGGAAGAAATGGTGGTTTGGGATCTGGCCGATCTAGCCCGCAGGATTCCAGCCGGTACCGTGGTTCATGTGCTGGGTTCCCAGGAAGATCCGTTCTATCAGGCGGTGAAAGGTGCTCTGTCTCAAGCCGAGGTCCAGCCGTTCTCCACAGGAACCGGATTGGAAGAGTTCCTGCTCGATTTGCTCAGCGCGCTGGGCCTGCCCCGGCGGGTCGTGGAAACCGGGCTAGAGGAGCTGGTGGCCGATGTACGGAAGATCCTTCAAACTGGAGCATAAAACGTCATACATAGCTAGATATATTTTTTAATTCATAGTGGGCTGGAGGGTATACTTAAGATAGGTTCAAAATAAGATCTTTCGCCCCGGTACGAATTCCTCGTCCGGGGCGGAAGGTTTTTATTGCCTCACTTTAGAAGCGGATTTGAATAACGCTAACCGATGAAAATCACACTAAAAATCGGGCTGATTCTCAAGGCGACCGCCGTGATCACGGTTTTCGCGCTGACGCTCACCTCTCTTTTGCCGTCGGGTTGGGCTTCGCCAGACCGTCGGGGCGATGCTCTGCGCGGCTCCGTGGAGGGGGTGGAGGCCGGTCTGGAAGACCGCCTGCGCGGATCGGTCCGGAAGGAATCCCCGTTCTCCGTTCTGGAGCCGATTGCGGAGTCCGCTGTTCCAGGTCCGAGTCCGGCGATCGAGCCGCCGCTTCAGACGCTTTGGCAGCTTCGCGCCGGTTTGGAAGAGCCCCCTCTCCGGCACGCGGCGCAGACCTCCCCTCAGTATGAGCCCCCGACGTTTCAGTTCAATCGCCGGAAACTCCTGTTGGGTGGCACGGCCGCGGCGGGTGCCGCGGCTTTAAGAGTGCTGGTGAATGGGGTGGGAGAAGAGCCCGCCATTCTCGAGGGCGCCGGACCGGCCGCGGACCGTTTCTACATGGTGGGGAGTCCTCCGGGAGAGATTTACACGGTCGACCAAGGAAGCGACCCGCCAGTTTTTTCGCAGGGCGATCTGCCGGTTCGCGATTTGAAGCCGATTCCGCCGCCGGCGACTGCCTCGCGGCCGGATGTTTTTACAGCACTTCGCATTGAGCCGGATGGAAATCGAATGCGGCTGGAGACCCAGGTGCATCTTCCTCAGCGGGTGGGAATGGTTCCCACCACCAACCGGTCGGATGCTCCCAGCGCGATTGCCCGCCAGGTTCTGGAAGGGTGGCTCACGCTGACGAAACGATTGGCTGAAACGGCCGCCGTCGGGCGCAAACCGCTGAACACGTGGGAAGCTTTTCGCCAGCCGGACCAGTGGCTCATTTCCGATCAGGCCCGGGATGCCGTACTGACTCTTCATGATCCGTGGAGTCTGGACTGCCTCTCTCACGATCCGACCGGTCTGGTGGGTGGAGAGGGGCCGGGCGCGGAGGATGTGGACGCGCTGTGGAAATCCCTGGGCGCTGTCCGAAGAGTTTCTCCGGGCCGCTCGGTCGGCGTGGCCTATGAAATCCATGGTTTGATTACCGGGCGCGGGTATGAGGGGCAGACTCGGACGATGGAAGAGGTGATGCAGATCGCGCGGAGGAACATCGAGGCCGCGCGGGCGCAGGGTTTGCGGGTTTGGGCGATGGGTTCCGGCACCGAATGGGCCCAGCGTTCGCAGTTCGAAACGGCCCGCACCACCCTGATGGCCGCGCTCAATACCCAGCTTTTTGACCGGGATCGGGTCTATCTGGATGTAGAGTTTTGGACCGGAAAGCGGTTCAAGGAGGCCCGAGAGACGGGGAACCGGGCGGTGATGAAATTCGAAACTGCCCAATGGTTGGCCTTCCATGAGGAGGAAGTGCTCCGGCGGATCATTCCGGCGGAGGTCGAGGATTTGGGCAACACCCAGCTGTACACGTTTGTCACCCCTGAAGTGGTGGAATGGGTGGAAGAGATTGTTCGGGAGCGTGGGAAACCGTTGGATGGCCGCATCCACTTCGTGAACATGGAATACGAGTATCCGGAAGGAGCCGAGGGAGAACGGATGAAATCCGGTCTGCAGGATGTCCGGACGCGGATTTCAAAAACCGGCGCCCATCCGGAGCCGTCGCACGCGGTGAACCTGACTCCCGGGTTCGATCAGGCGCTTTCCAGCCGGACCGTTTCCGAAATCCAGCCGATGGTTTCCGAGTCCGGCGCTTCCTCGGTGGTGTTCAATGTCCGTGAAGCGATCGCGCTGATCGAACTGGCTCGGGACGGCCGGCTGTCTCCGGCCCAGCAGGTTCCGCTGGATCTGGCCGCGGCGACCGTGGCCAAACAGATCCGGGACGTGGTGGTTCAGAGCTTCGGTCTGCCGACTGAGCCGCCGATTGAAGAACAGCAGCCGCGCTCTCTTCCAAAGCCGGAAACGGAAGACCAGGCCCGTTTCCTGGGGTCCGCGCTCAGGGGGCTTTTCTGGGGCGTGGAAGGGACGGCCCCGCTGTTCCACGGGCCGGAGTTCCTGATCAATCAATTGACGGGAGAGTTTGGTCTTCCCCATCCCGATTATCTTCCGGGCGCGGAATCCGGGACCACGTTGAAACTGCTCGCTCAGCTGGTGGGCGCTCTCTCCGGCGGGCAGGCCGTTCCGACGCAAGCCGATCTGATTTTGTACCAGGTGGATGAAGCCGGCCAGCCGATCGACGGGTCTCAGAAGACGATCAAAAACATTCTGGGCGCCAACGCTCCCATCGTGATTCCCGAAGGAGGGTACCGGGCCAAGCTTCAATTGACGCTGAACCGCCTTGAGGGGTCGGAGAGAACCCAAGGGTCCGTTTTCCCGGACCAGGCCCTGACGGTCAGTCTTTCCACGCGTGTGGCGAAAGGGTATCGGGCTTCCGGAAACATTCCGCGCGAGGAATGGTTTGATGTCGTTCTTCCGGCCGGCCAGAAAAGCCGCACCGTGGTGCTGGAGGTTCCCACGCTGGATCCGGGCGCCAACTGGATCTCCATCCGGACGCACGATCTGGTTGGGGAGGTGGATCAGCTCTTGGGTCCGGGCCGGAATTTCAGTTTGCAGGCCCGCTACGCCCGGGCGCGGGCTGTTTTGCATTTGTCTTGGCTGAAAGCGCGGGCCACACAGCTTCAGGAGGCGGAAGCCGGCATTCGAAAAGAGCTGAAGACCTCGGCGGGCCGGGAGCCCACCCGAGAGGAGATGGAGCGGGAACTGGATCAACGGCTCTCCTGGGATCTGCGCATTGCCCGGGAGATTCTTCGAATGAACGAATGGGCCATCCGGACCGGCGGCCGCGGGGATGTGTACGTGCGCGGACTGTGGGAGGAGGCCAACGTCGTTCTGCGCAAATCGAAGGCGCTGATCGAATTCGAGAATCAATTCCGGGAGGTCCACGATCGTCTGCCCGGCGGCCGTGACCTGGAGAGAACCGGAGATCCCGCTCTCCTCAAGGAGCACAACAGCTGGCTGAAGGCCCGCCAGCGGATGGAGCGGCAGTTCGAGACGCTCAAAGCCAGCGGCGTGACCGCCGTCACGCTCCGGCTTCCGGAGGATATTCTGAAGAAGTTCTATCAATACCTGCTCGAAAGCGAATTCGATTACTCCGGCACTCCCTCCATCGAAGTGGAGGTTCTCAAGGATTTCGGCCGGCTGGCCCACCAATTTGGTTTCCGGTTCGGCGTGGAGCTGGACGGCGAGCGGCTGAAGGAGCTCCGTGCGCTGGAAACCAGCCAGGAAATCCAGGAGAAGCGCCGACGTCCCGGAAAACAAAGGGACCTGGCATCCGACTTTATTCGGTCCCTGATGGAAGGCAACGAGCGGGGAGACTGGGCCATGGATTTTATGGCCATCGAAATGCCTCGGTTGGATTCCAAGGAGCGGCAATACTGGGAATCCTTTTTCGAGAAGCGGGACATGGCGCTGGTGATTCTGGGTCCTGCCGGGACGGATCAATCCGTTTCCACGAACGGGAGCCAGTTCGCGGCGGTGATGCCCGGTCTTGCCGCCGAGCCGATCGAGCGGCACCTGGACACCACTCAGCTCGAGAAGCCAAAACCAGACCGGCACGCTCACGCCGTGATGCTTCGCGGGGAGAGGGGAACCCTTCACGCTCTCACGGAGGAGCTGGGAAAGCTTCCCACGCTGGGCCGGGGAACGGATCCACAGCGGGGGCGTTTGGAAACCCTTTATCAAGACCGTCTTCAGACCCCGGCCAAATCCACGGTGGAAGCGCTTGGCGTTTCCGATCCGGCTCAGGTGCAGAAAGTCCTCTCTTCCGTCCAGGGTGCCAATCAGCGGCAAATGCTCGATGCTTTGAACGCAGGAGAATTTTGGGCGGTGGCGGCCGAGGAAGCGCTTGTTCAGGAGGTATCTCAGGCCTCGAGCGTACCGATGGTCGATCGGTTTGGAACCTTGTTCGATCGCGCTTTGCTGGCCGCCAATGGAGTGCGCTTGACGCCGCTCGTTTACAGCCATTCCTCCCGGCCGGAACTGGTTCCGCTGATGCGGTCGCTCGTGTTTCACCGGGAGGGAGAGCCGGTTCCGCTGGGAGCGCTCGTGAGCAATCGGGGCAATACGCCTTCCGACTACGATATTTATCTTTACGTGAATCACCCGGAGTGGGAGGGAGGAGTCCGGCACATTACCGGAATCCGTCTTCAGCCGGGGGAGACGGTTCCCGTCTCTTTTGAGGTGGAGGGGCTTCCGGCGACGGAAGAAGAGATCGAATATCGATTGGTGGTACTTCCCCGCGGGATCGAGCTGCTCCGTCCGGGTTTGCCCGCCTCGCTGGTGAGCGACGAGCGGGCGCTGGCCCGGGCCAGCGGCGTCATTCGGACCGGGACGGTTTCGGATTTGAGTCCGGACGAGATGACGGATGTTCTGCAGAGAGACACCGCTGTTTTTCTCGATCGGGAAAGGCGGCTTCAGCGGCTGGGCTACAAGCCGGAGGGCATGGTCCGGTTCCTAAGCAAGATCCAAAAAAAGG
>CAZKNC010000074.1:0-985 GCA_964553935.1 uncultured Planctomycetia bacterium
GGAAATCCTCCAGCGTCCCCAACTCCGGATGGACCGCCTTGTGCCCGCCTTCGGCCGCCCCGATGGCCCAGGGAGATCCCGGCTCTCCCGGCCGGGCTTCCAGCGCGTTGTTCTTGCCCTTGCGCTTGACGCGGGAGATCGGATGGATCGGCGTCAGGTAGAGGACGTCGAACCCCATGGAAGCGACGTACGAAAGATGGTCTTCCAGCTCCCGGAACGTCCCATGCCGGCCCGGAACCTTGGAGTAGGATCGGGGGAACAGTTCGTACCAGCTGCTGAACCGCGCCTTGTCCCGGTCAACCTGCACCCGAAGTTCTTTCCCGTAGAGGGTTTTCCGGTCCGGCTGATCCTTAACCCAGGCAGCCACCGTGTAGAGATATTCCCCCAGCTTCTCCGCGCGGAAAGAGGCCTGCCACCGGTCGTTCACGAGCGGTTCGAGCGGCACTTCCGTCCAGCGGCGCTCGGCCGCATGACGAAAACGAAGCACGCCTTCCAGCTCGTCGTGCCCGTCGCAGAGAAGATCGGCTTCCACGCGAAGCTCGTCGCCGGCGATCCGCTTCACCGGAAACCGGCCGCAGTCGATCTCCGGCTGGACGCCCTCGATGACCACCCGCGCGGTCAGATCAGCCACGTCTCAAAAAGAACAGCGAAACCGAGAAACGCGAAAAAACCAATCACATCGGTCACGGTCGTCAGCACGATGCTGGAGGCCTGAGCCGGATCGCGGCCCAGCGCCTTCAATCCCAGAGGAATGAGCGCCCCGGCGAAACCGGCCGCGGTAAGATTCACCACCATCGCCAGTCCGACCACCAGTCCCAGTGCGGCGTTGCCTTTCCACCACCACGCCACAACCGCCACGACCACGCCGCAGATCAGCCCGTTCAACACGCCCAAGAGCGTCTCCTTCATCACCAACAAGCGGGCCTTTCCCCACGGAATCTCCCGCATGACCAGACCGCGCATCACCACCGCCAGCGATTGGGAA
>CAZKNC010000074.1:995-7068 GCA_964553935.1 uncultured Planctomycetia bacterium
TTCCCGCCCTGCCCCGCCACCGCCGGCAGGAAAACCGCCAACACCGTCACTCGAGCAATGACCTCCTCAAACAAAGCCACCACCCCGGCCGCCAGGAACGCCGTGGCCAGGTTGATTTGGAGCCACGGCAGACGCATGCGCAAAGAAAAACTTAAGGGAGAGAAAGCCCGTTCATCCGCGCCCGCGCCCACCATCTTCTGCAGGTCTTCCGTCGCCTCTTCCTGGACATGGTGGAGCAGCTGTTCCGTGCGGACGACGCCGACCAAATGATGGTCATTGTCGACCACCGGAGCCGCGTAGAAATGCCGGCGCGACAGCTCGTTGGCGACTTCCTCCCGGTCCATGAACCCGTTCACGGAAAAGATGTCCTTCCGGACCACGAATTCCAGCTTGGCGGTCGTGGGCGCCAGCAGGAGGTCCCACATATTGATCACGCCCAGCAGGCGGTTATCGGCGTCCAGCACGTACGCGTAGGTGGTCGGCGGCTTCCGCTGGCCCATGGATCGGATCTTCTGGATGACGTCTTTGACAGTCAGGTCCCCGTGGAAGGCGAGGAAATCGGTGTTCATGATCCGCCCGGCGCTGTTTTCCGGATAGACCATCAGCTCCCGAATCCGCTGTTTAGTGGTCTCCGGCAGATGCTCCAGCACGGAGAGCCGCATCTCCTCGGGAAGCTGGGACAGAATCATCGCCCCCTGGTTGGCGTCGAGTTTCTGGATGATCTCCCGGAACAGCTCCGAAGGGACCTCCCGAAGCAGGGCTACGGCATGGCCGATTTGAAGATGCGGGAACGCTTTCGCGGCCAGGGACGAAGGCAGTCCGCGCAGGACTTCGACGGCCTCCTCCTCTTCCATGGTCTCGAGACTGTGCGCGGCCGCGGCAGGATCATTCTCGAAGAATTTCCGGACGATCGGAAGGAGGGAGGCCCGTTTCGTCATGAGGGTCCCCCTAATGCTTGTAGTACGCCGGTTCGTTTCCCTTCTTCCACTTGATGTTGCAGCCAATGCTGGGTTTCTGATCCGCGCTTACCGGCCGGCCGGCCAGCACGGCATCCAGTGCCTCCCGCAGATCTTTTCCCGTCACCGGTTTGCCGTTGCCGGGCCGGCTGTCATCCATCTGGCCGCGATAAACCAGCTTGCGCTGCGCATCGAACAGGAAGAAGTCGGGCGTGCAGGCAGCCGTGTAGGCCTGCGCTGCCGCCTGGTGTTCATCGTGGCAATAGGGAAACCGGAATCCCAGGGTCTGGGCCATGTGCTTGAGCTTCTCCGGCGCGTCGTCCGGATAATTCTCGGCGTCGTTGGAGCTCACCGCCGCGACCCCGGCCCCTTTGCCGATAGACTCGTTCGCCAGCCGGGCCAGCCCTTCCTGGATGTGCTGGACGTACGGGCAATGGCGGCAGATGAACATCACCAGCAGGGCTTTTTTACCGGAGAAATCGGAGAGTGAAATGATCTTGCCGGTCGTGACATCCGGCAGTTTGAAATCCGGCGCCGCGGTTCCGAGTGCAAGCATCGTGGAAGGGGTCAGTGCCATGGCATCATTCTACCTGAAAAACCGATGTCAGGCACCTGCTCCACACTGGTTTTCTTGCTTCAAGCGTCGCCCCTTGACTTGTATGCATTATTCATGCGCATACTTACAGGTATGAGAACGATACCCAATATGGACGACCAAGCATTGCGAAAAATTTCTAAGCGCCTCGCTCGACTCGGCCAATCGGAGAAAGCGCTCTATCCGATCCCGCGCCGCCGGCCGCAAAAGTCAGCTAAAGCTAACTCAAAACCGCGACGGTGACCCTGCGGCGGGCTGCGGCGCCGTCGCTATACTTTTGTCAGACAGAAACAGCGCTAAGAAAACGCTGTTTGGCATAACGCAGAATCTGCTGATCATGAGTGACCAGCGCAGCATTCAAATTTCTAGCCGTCGCCACCAAAATCCGGTCCGCTGGATCTCCATGAAACTCGCCCGGAAGACGACTGCTTTCCAATGCTATTTCAGGGGTCAAGGCCGCTAAAGAAATACCGGGCGCTTGCAGCGCCTGCCGAACCCAACCGATGCTGTCCAAGGGCAGAACAATCCTTCCTTTCGCCTCCAGCATTCCGACTTCCCAAACAGAGATGACCGAAACAAAAACCTGTGTTTTGGAAGCAGCTTTACGAATCCGTCCCAGCGTTGAATTCGATATCTTGTGCTCATCGCCGTTCATGAGCCAGATCCAGATATGCGTATCGAGAAGAAGCGGCCCGGCCGACTCTTTACTCATCCGCGTTCCATTTTTCTCCGGTTGGGCTGACGATGTCTCCTCGGATGATCACAGAACCCTTGAGGAATCCAAAAAGGGACTTCGGCTCCTTCTCTTCAATAGGAACCAGCTTGGCAACCGGCGTACCCCGTTTGGTAATGACAACGGTCTCCCGCCTTTGTCGAACCTCGTTCATAAGCTTCAGGCATTTCGCCTTAAATTCACCCGCCGGCATGTTCATAGACACCTCCTCAATATGACCATAGTAATATTACCATGAACATATCTGGAATTCAAGGCGCCAGCAGCGCGACGGTGACCATGCGGCGGGCGGCGGTGCCGTCCCGGCGGTACGAATGGCATTTCGGATGGCAGGAACTGCACCAAGGGGCCATGACGATCGCTTCTTCCCGCACACCGGCCTGGATCAACTGAGCTCGCGCGGCACCCGGCAGATCGAAGAACCGCTTCCCTTCCCGGCGCTGGATGAAGTTCGGAAAATAGCCGTCGAACTCCGGCCCGACTTCGTAACAGCAGGGGCCGATCCCCGGCCCGATCGCGGCCCAAACTTCAGCGGTGCCTCCGGCCCTACGGGCCGATAGGCCCGGAGGGCCCAGCGCTTGAACCAAATTTGAAAGCACGCCTTCCCGGACACCGCGCCAGCCGGCGTGAGCGACCCCCCAAAAATCCCGCAGAGGGGCGTGAAGAACCACCGGTAAACAGTCGGCGGAACGGACCGCCAGGGCAACCCCGGGGTGTTCGGTGATCAGACCATCGCAGGAAGGGATGACTTGATCCGAACCGCCCTGAACTTTTTCGACCCGGCTGCCATGCACCTGCTGCATGCCGACAACCGCCGGGACTTCCAAACCGGCCCGGCGGGACCACTCTCTCAATTCTTGGACGGTGGTGTCGCCGGCCGGCATATCCAGCAAACGGTTGGAGGTGAACGCCGTGACGCCGGGTAATCCTTGGAGGATGAAGCGGTCGCCGGCCTGGATCCAGGCCGGCTTCACTCTTTTTTCTTTTCGAACTTCAGGGCGGCGGAGTTGATGCAGTAACGCTGGCCCGTGGGGGCAGGACCATCGTCAAACACGTGGCCCAGATGGCCGCCGCAGCGGGAGCAGACCACCTCGGTCCGGCGCATGCCGTGGCTGACATCCTGCTCGGTCTTGACGCTGTCGGATTCCGCGGGTGCCCAAAAACTGGGCCAGCCGGTGCCGGACTCGAATTTCGTTTCCGAGCTGAACAGCTCGGCCCCGCAGGCGGCGCAAAGGTATTTGCCGGATTCTTTGTTTTTCCAGTACTTGCCGCTGAACGCCGGCTCGGTGCCTTTCTCCCGGAGGATTCGGTACTGTTCCGGAGTCAGCTTCTTCTGCCATTCTTCATCGCTGCCGCACACGGTACCTTGTTCCATCCCTTTCTCCCCCTCCCCCACCCCCCACCCGACGAGGACCCCGCAAAACAGAAGCGGCGCCCAGATCAATCGCCGGACGCCGCCTCGTTCCCTCCTGTCTAAATTCTGAAATCTATTTGGAGCCGCAGCTGCCGCCTTTGGTGCAGCAGGGACAGGCCTTGACGAGTGAAATCAGCTTCAAAAGCCCCGCCAGCCCAATGAGGCCGTAGACCGCTTTGGCCGGCGTGGTCATGGGACCCAACGCGCGAGCCACCAGGTCAAGACCGAAGAACGCGACCAGGCCCCAGTTCAAGGCACCGATCCCCACCAACAGCCCGACGATCTTGCATACCGCGCAGTTACTGCCTGTCATGGGCACCTCCTTTGTTGGGGTCATTCTACCACACCCTGCACGATCCCCCTGGATTTCAGCAGATCGACCAGCCGCCGGACGTTTTCAGCCGGTTTGGCCTGGGCCGGCAGGATCAGATCGGCCAGTTCTTCCCGGAAGGTACAGGGCCCGATGTGGACCACCAGAAGTCCCTGGCGAGGCATCACTTCCTGCAGTTCCTTGAGCTCCGCCTCGTTGAGGTTGCTGCCGGTGGCGACCACGATGAGTCCCGCGTCCAGAAAAAGGTTGGCTACCTCCCCCATCCGCCGGACATGCTCATGCCGCTGAAGCCGGTGCTGTTCGACGTCGGTGTTCAAACCGCGCAGGAGATTGCCCATCCCCAGCAGATAGGTCTTGGCCCCCTGCCCGAAGAGACTTTTCTCCAGCTCCCGGGCAATGCCTTTTTTGTCCAGGCCCACCTTCCCGGTCAACAGGATGAACGCCGGCCGATGCCCGTATTGTTTCTGCCGCTCTTCGGGCTCGACCATGCTGAGGTCCCACTTTTCCTCCCGCTCGGCGACCTGTCGGCGAACTTCACCCTGATGATCGTCGATCGCCTCCAGGATAATGCCCCCGCCGGAGATGTCGTATTCATCCACGATCACAAACCGGCCGGTCGCTTCCAGCTCTTGGGTGAGGTCGAACGCCACGGGCGAAGAGGTTTCCAGCACGCAGCGGGCCACGTCATGCCGGCCGATCTCCCGCTTGTTCTCTTTTTTCAGATCCGCCGCGTCGATCACCCGCTCCAGCTTCTTGAGCCGCACCCCGGTCTGAGCGGTGCCCAGCTTCAGCTTGTAAGGCCGGTCGAACACCATCGGACGCCGGCCCATCCAGAAGAGCTCCACACGCAGAAGTGAGCTCACCTGCGGCAGGGCCTGACCCACCTTGCAGAGGACTTCTCCGCGCTGCACGTAGATCTGTTCGGTCAGCGTGACGCCGGCGGAGAACCCGGCACTCACCGATCGGTGTTCGGGCGCGCTAAATGCTTCGATCGATTGAATCCGGGAACGCTTGAAGGAAGGAACAAAGATCACCTCATCCCTGGCGGCAAGCCCCCCCGACTCCACCCGGCCGGCTACGATCCGGCGGCTGTCCCCACTTTCGGTGAACTTGTAGACCGCCTGGACCGGGAACCGAAGCGGTTTTTTCTCAACGCTGGGGGCTTTTTCGAACAGATCCAGCACCCCCAGGACCGACGGGCCCTTGAACCACGGCATTTTCGCCGAGGGCTGAGTCAGGTTTTCCCCTTCCCGGGCCGCCGCCGGCAAAAAGAATTTGGTTTTAAGCCCGATCTCCTTGAGGAATTTCCCGTAAGAATCCTGGATCTCTTCGAACGTTTCCTTCCGATAGCCGACCAGGTCCATTTTGTTCACGCAGACCGCGATCTGCCGGATGCCCAGCATGGACAAGAGATAACCGTGGCGGCGGGAATTCTCCTGAATCCCTTCCTGCGCGTCGATCACGAGCAGCGCCGCCTCGGCGCGCGCAGCCCCGGACACCATGTTTTTCAGGAACTCGATGTGGCCGGGCGCGTCGATCAGGATGTACCCCCGCCGATCACTCTTGAAGAACGCGCGGGCCGTGTCGATGGTAATCCCCTGCTGTTTCTCATCCTTGAGCGCGTCCAGCAGGAAGGCGTATTCGAACGGCTTGGCGCTGCGCCGGCATTCCTCGCGCACCTGGTCCAGCTTTCCCTGAGGCAGAGACCCGGTATCCGCCAGCAGGCGGCCGACCACCGTGCTCTTGCCGTGATCGACGTGACCGACGATCACGATGTTCATTTTTTCAGCGGGCTGCTCGGCCATCACATGTACCCCTCCCGCCGCAGCGTCTCCAGCCCGCCGGCGTCTTCGGCGTCCTGCGCCCGGCCGGACCGCTCGGCGATGTTCTTGAGCTTGCCGCTTTTCAGTTCCTCGAGGATGTCCCGGACGTTTTTCGCCGTGGATTGAATCGGGAAGGTGCAGGGATAGCAGCCCAGCGACCGGTACCGCTCCCCTTTTTTTTTTTTTAATGATACGGCGACCACCGAGATCTACTCCTGGTC
>CAZKNC010000075.1:0-7042 GCA_964553935.1 uncultured Planctomycetia bacterium
GCTGTAAAGAAACTCTTCTTGGGACAGCCCCCCTCCCCGTTCCACCAGTTCCTGAAATAAAGCCGGCCGCATGCCGGTCATGCCGCCTAGGGTTAGTGTTCCAACCGTCAAACATTGGAGAACCACGTCCGGCATTTTTACCATCGGAGGCGCTTGTATCCGTGCCAAAAAAGTCCGATCGTCCCGCAAATCCACAAAACCCAGAACACGGAATACCCCTGCAGAACAGCCCAAAAAGCCAACAGCGCGACCGCGAGGCCTCGGCTGGATCGGACCGCCTGCCGGCCGATTCGCCAAGCGGAGTTCAGAAAAAGCGCGGCGACCATCAGCGGGATGAGCGGAACTCCCGGTCCCGCCGGAATCCGAATCCCGAAACGGAAAAAAAGGAGGCCCGCCAACATCACCAGGAGGAAAGAGGGGAGCAGAGAAGCTGTGACGGCGATTGCGGCGCCGCGCCATTTTCGAAGGGAATAGCCAATCAGCGCGGCAACCTTGACGGCCACGGGGCCCGGGGCGATTTCCGCCAAGCCGACGGCTTCCGCGAACTGGCTGGATGTCAGCCATTGCCGACGCCGCACGACAGCGATCTCCATCAAGGGCAGCATGGCTCCGGAGAAACTCCCGGCCCCAAGGAACAGGAATAATTTGGCCAACTGAGGAATGCTGGGGGCAGCCGCTGGGTTCGTCTTCTCAGACACCAAAGCATCTTATCGATCCGATGCCGGAATCACAAGCGGGAAAAAGCGCCCCCGACGGGATTCGAACCCGTGTTTCAGCCTTGAAAGGGCCGCGTCCTAGGCCGGGCTAGACGACGGGGACGGAAAACTATTCTGCTAGAACGACGGCGTTTTCTTCTTCAGGAATGACCGTGGCGACGGCGGCCAGCGTATCCTTGCCATCCAGCCGCATCAGGCGCACTCCCTGCGCGGCCCGGCCGGTGGTCCGGATCTCTTTGACGGGGGAGCGGATCAGCTGGCCTTGCTGCGTGATCAGCATCACCTCGTCTTTGTCGGCCACGGTCAATAGCGTCAGGGCTTTTCCGTTCTTGTCGGTCACTCTCAGGTTGATGATCCCCTTACCGCCGCGCGATTGCGTGCGGTACTGCTCGACGGGAGTCCGCTTGCCGAATCCTTTAGCGGTGACGGTGAGCACGGTGGTTCCCTTGGCGCAGAGGGCCATCCCGACCACCTCGTCTTTCTTGGTCAGCGTGATCGCCTTGACTCCCTTGGCTCCCCGGCCCATGTCGCGCACCTGCGATTCCGCGAACCGGATCGCTTTCCCCTCGGAGGTGGCCAGCAGCAGCTCCTGATGGCCGTCGGTCAGCGCGACGCGGATCAGCGTGTCGCCGGCTTCCAATCCCATCCCGACGATCCCGCCGCGGCGTGGATTGCCGTAAGCGGAGAGGGCTGTTTTCTTAATGAGCCCTTTGGCCGTCAGCATCGTGAGGAACTGGTCCTCTTTAAATTCCCGGACTGGCACGAACGCCGCCATCTGCTCGCCGGGAGGAACTTCCACCAGGTTGATGATCGCCTTGCCTTTGGCCTGCCGGCTGGTTTGAGGAATGTCGTACACCCTCACCCAATAAACCCGGCCCTTGTCGGTGAAGCAAAGCAGGTAGTCGTGCGTGGAAGCGATAAACAGGTGTTCGATAAAATCCTCTTCCTTGAGCTCGGCGCCGGTCACCCCTTTGCCGCCGCGGCCCTGTTTGCGGTAAGCCGAGACCGGCAGCCGCTTGATGTAGCCGGTGTGGGAAATGGTGATCACCACATCCTCTTCGGCGATCAGATCCTCGACCGCCATTTCTTTGGCCTCGGCCGCCACGATCTCGGTGCGCCGTTCATCGCCGAACTTTTGGGCGGCATCCGCCAGCTCCGATTTGATGATCGAAAAAACCTTCTGCTCCGAAGCTAGGATCTCTTCCAATTCGCCGATCCGTTTGAGCAAGGCCGTGTACTCTTCCTCGATCTTGATTCGTTCCAGCGCGGTGATCCTTTTCAGCTGCATGTCCAGGATCGCCTGGGCCTGCAGAGGGCTTAAGCGGAACTGCTTGATGAGACCTTCTTTCGCTTCCTCCTCGCTCTTGGCCTTGCGGATCAGCTTGATGATCGCGTCCAGGTTGGCGATGGCTACTTTAAGGCCTTCCAGGATGTGGGCCCGCTCCTTGGCCTTGCGCAGTTCAAAGCGGGTACGGCGGACCACCACCTCTTTCCGGTGCTCGATGTAGACTTGGATCAATTTCTTGAGCGAGCAGATCTGCGGCCGGTTCTCGACCAGGGCCAGCAGAATCACCCCAAAGGTGGTCTCCAGCTGGGTGTGTTTGAACAGCTGATTCAGGACCACCTGGCCGTTGGCGTCGCGCTTCAAATCCACGACGATCCTCAAGCCCTCCTTGTCCGACTCGTCCCGCAGGTCGGAAATCCCCTCCACCCGCTTATCCCTCACCAGCCCGGCGATGGCTTCCAGCAGGGTCGACTTGTTTACCTGATAAGGAATCTCGGTGATGACGATAAAGTCCTTGCCTCCCTTGCCGGACTCGAGGTGGGCCTTGGCCCGCACCTTGATGAGGCCGCGCCCGGTGGAGTAAGCGTCCAGGATTCCCTGCTTGCCGGAGATCAGGCCCCCGGTCGGAAAATCCGGACCGCGGATCTTTTTGACTAGTTCTTTGAACTCGATGTCCGGCTCGTCGATCACCGCGATGATCCCCTCGACCAGCTCGTTCAGGTTATGGGGCGGGATGTTGGTCGCCATCCCGACCGCGATGCCGGAGGAGCCGTTGGCCAGCAGGTTGGGGAAGCCGGCCGGAAGAACGCGCGGTTCCACCTGGGATTCATCGAAGTTTGGGATGAAATCGACCGTCTCGCTGTCGATATCGGCCAGCAGAATTTCGGCGATCGATTCCAGCCGGGCTTCGGTGTACCGGTAGGCGGCGGGCGGGTCCCCGTCAACCGAACCGAAGTTGCCCTGTCCGTCCACCAGCGGGGAGCGCATGTTCCAGGGCTGGACCAGGCGGACCAGCGCGTCGTAGACCGAGGAATCGCCGTGAGGATGGTATTTCTTCAGCACCTCGCCGACGATGCCGGCGCATTTGGTGTAGCGGTGGCTGTGCACCAGCCCCTCCCGCAGCATCGCGTAGAGGATCCGTCTCTGCACCGGCTTGAGCCCATCGCGCGCATCGGGCAGGGCCCGCCCGACAATGACGGACATCGAGTAGGAGATGTAGGAATCCTTCATCTCCTGTTCGATGGCGATCGGAATGATTTGTTCGTTGCGGGTATACATGGGGTTAGGCGTCCAGGAAGCGAACTTCCCGGGCATGCTCTTCAATGAAGAGCCGCCGGGGCTCCACTTCATCGCCCATCAGCGTGGTGAACATGGTCTCGGCTTCCACCGCGTCCTCCAGCGTCACCTGCTGAAGGGTCCTCTTCTCCGGATCCATCGTCGTCTCCCACAGTTGGGAGGGGTTCATCTCTCCA
The DNA here is from genome assembly GCA_964553935.1 of uncultured Planctomycetia bacterium. Classification (GTDB taxonomy): domain Bacteria; phylum Omnitrophota; class Gorgyraeia; order 1-14-0-20-64-10; family 1-14-0-20-64-10; genus CAZKNC01. The sequence continues at coordinate 3,474 of CAZKNC010000075.1, forward strand.
AGACCTTTGTACCGCTGAACCTGCATTCCGTGGCGGGCGACGTCCCGGACTTCGGAAAGAAGTTCTCTCAGAGAAGAGGCCTGCGCTTCCTCTTTTTCTCCTTTCAGTTGAAAGAGGGCCGCTTTTTTATCTAAAGAAGATGGGCTTTGGGAGCTTTTCTTGCTTTTCCGGCCGGTGGAAGGACCTTCCTCCTCCTGTGAAATCTCGAAATCACCCAGCTCCAGACCGAGCTTGCCCAGCTTCCCGGCCAATTCCTCTAATTCCCCCGCCTCATAGATTTCTAAGATGTCGGCTTCTTTCTCTCCCTTGGTCAGCTTTGCGACCTCATCGTCCGAATACAAGAAATGGGTTTCATTATCTACTTTAACCCTAAAAATGGGTAGTTTTCTGGTCTTCGGGTGTCTTAAAAGCACATATTTTGAGTAATGTACTCCCTTTTTAAACAAAGACTTGAAAAGTCTTTCGGCTTCGGTAGAAAGCCGGAGGAGTTCTTTGGCCTGGGCAGGCGTGTACTCTTTTTTCTCTCGGATATTTTTCAAACTCACCCCATCCAGTCCCAGCTCAAAGAGATGCTCGTTCATGGCCCTTTCGTTATAAATGTACTCTTCCCGCTTGCCTCGTTTCACTTTAAACAGCGGCGGCTGAGCAATGAAGATATTCCCTTGCTTGAGCAGCTCATTCAGCTGCCGGTAGAACAGGGTCAGCAGGAGCGTCCGGATATGGGAGCCGTCGGTATCGGCATCGCACATGAAGATGATTTTCTTGTAGCGCAGTTTTTCTATGGAGAATTCCTCTCCCACGCCGGTCCCCAGCGCTGTGATGATGGTCCGGACTTCGTCGTTGCTCAAGACCTTTTCCAGCCGGGCTTTTTCCACGTTAATGATTTTGCCCTTGAGCGGCAGGATGGCCTGAAACCTCCGGTCCCGTCCTTGCTTCGCGCTGTTGTGAACAAAAACTCCGCTGGCCAAAGCAAAGTTGTGCGTCTCCGGCACTTCCAGGTCATACACATCCAGACGCACATCCATGCGGCGGATTTTGACGATGCGGTGATTATAGTTCGCCGCCGCTTCGATCATTTTCCCTTCGTCGCCATTAAAAAATCGTTGTTGCAGAGTATCGCGCTTGAGGAGGTTGGTGTTCCTTGGCGCCTTCCGAAGTTCATCATAGGCATCAATCGAACCAAACCGCCTGAGCACTTCCCTCATGAACCGAAGCGAGTGGTTCAAATAAGTTCGGTTGTACGCTTGTCTTCGTTTTTGACGAAACTCCGGTGTCCATTGTTTTTTTTTTTTTTTTCGCCTCCATCGCACCAAATTTGGATCGGCCCACTGGCGCTGCGCCAGCCTGGAGAGCGTTTCCCGGGCCTTTGGGTTCTGCTTGAAGTGCTGTCTCACGCGCTGGGCTTGCTTTTCTCTGTGGCCGGAATCTTCCCAATAGGTCTTCTGTGCTTCCAGCAGACGCTGACCCGATTTTGCTCGGTACTCAGGCGAGCGCTGGTAGAAATCCAGAAAGCACTGGGTCATGTATTTTTTGTACGCCGGATTGCTCCACTGCCGCTTGGCCCGTTCTCTCAGGGCCATTCGCATGGTGGGTTCCAACATTTTTCGGCGGATTTTCTCGCGGAATTGAGTCGTTCGGCGGACCGCCCGAAGTTTCTCGATCACCTCGGGACGCAGGAGCGTCCGGTTCGCATGTTTTCGATGCTCTTCAAGATGCTCGTCTTTCGTCAGGCGCCGAATGTTCGTCGGGTTGTTATTGGTTTTGTCAAAATCAAGATGGTGCCGGTGTGTTCCTTCCGAAGCACGATAGGTCTGATGGCGCAGATTGTACTCGTCGGCCAGCAAATGTGTGAAAATCCAGCGGTTTTCCGCCGGGTCGAATGTTAATTCATAATTTTCAATCGTAATTCGTTTCCCAAGGCGGGATTTTTGACGCCGCAACGGCATGAGCGAGTCGGAAGAAGTCAATTGATCCGCTCGCTTGTAGCGGCCATCTCGCAAAAGGAAAAGATGATCCGGAGTGCAGATGATTTTCTCCTGGTTGTCCAAGGTGACTTCCGTCACCTCGGCCGATTTACGGGTACAGCGGGGATTCAAAATGCGCTCTATCCCTATTCGACCGCTTGGAAGGACGGTGTAGCAAAAGTTCTCTTTGCCGGCAGCAGCTTCTTCCGCTAATTCCAGAAAAGACAGCGCCCTCCCATCTGCCAGAGCAATCCGAGTTTCTCCAGAAAAACAGCCGCCCGCGGAATCGCCTTCCACGAGGTAGAGCTCGCACAGTTCCGGGTCTTTCTCGGAACAGTCGGCGAGCTTGCCGGGCAGGGAATCCATTTCCAACAGCCCCTTGCGGCGGGTCAATTCCCGGGCCTTGCGTGCCGCCTCTCGAGCGCGAGCGGCGAGGATCCCTTTCTCCACGATCTTGTTGGCGATCGAAGGATTTTCCTCGAAGAATGCGGACAGCGCGTCGTTGACGACACTGGCGGTCAGGCCCTCCGCCTCGGAGTTGCCCAGCTTGGTCTTGGTCTGCCCTTCGAACTGCGGGTTCGGGATCCGCACCGAGACGACAGCGGTCAGCCCTTCTCGGACATCCTCTCCGCTTAAGGGCTGATCGGATTCCTTGAGATGGCCGCGGTTTTTACAGTAGTTGTTCAGCACCCGCGTCAACGCCGATTTGAAACCGCTGAGATGGGTGCCGCCTTCGATGGTATTGATGTTGTTGGCGAAAGAGAAGATGGTTTCCGTGAAGCTGTCGTTGTACTGGAGGGCCACCTCAACGACTACGTCATCCTTTTCGCGCGAAATCTGGATGATCTGCTTGTGAACGGCCGCTTTGCCCCTGTTCAGGTATTCCACAAAAGAGACCAACCCTCCCTGGTAAAAAAACTCTTGGGATTTATCGCTGCGCTCATCCTGGAGGAGGATTTTAAGGCCCTTATTGAGGAACGCGAGTTCTCGGAGGCGCGTGGAAAGGGTCTCGAAAGAAAAGTCGACCTTGCTGAAGATTTCTCGATCTGGCTTAAAGGTGATTTTGGTCCCGGTACCGGAGGCCTTGCCGATCACGGTCAGCTTGGTCTTGGTCTTTCCGCGCTCGTACCGCTGGTGGTATGTTTTCCCGTCCCGGCGGACCTCGACCTCCAGCCATTCGGAGAGCGCGTTAACGCAGCTGACTCCCACGCCGTGCAGACCGCCCGATACCTTGTAGGTACGGTGATCGAACTTGCCGCCCGCGTGCAGCGTAGTGAGCGCAACCTCCACGGCCGGCTTCTTTTCGGTCTTGTGCATGTCGACTGGAATGCCTCGCCCTTGATCGTTCACGGTCACGGTGTTGTCGTCGTGAACCGTCACGTCGATCCGGTCGCCATGGCCGGCCATCGCCTCGTCGACGGCGTTGTCCACCACCTCCCAAACAAGGTGATGCAGGCCCCGCGCGCTGGTGTCGCCAATGTACATCGCCGGCCGGCGGCGGACCGCCTCCGTTCCCTCCAGCACCTGGATATTGGTAGCGTCGTAGGCGCGGCTAGCGGAAGCGGCCTGCTTCTTTTCCTTCGCCTTAGGCATCTTTTTTCTCTC
>CAZKNC010000076.1:0-1002 GCA_964553935.1 uncultured Planctomycetia bacterium
GGGATGAAGGGTCCCTCCCGCCGCCGCCGGCTCCGGCTCCCGCACCCGTTCAAGCCGACTCGGAAGAGAGCAGGTCCGCTGAGGAAATTTAGCTAAGGGGCAGGATGGCCGTGGAAGTATAAGCCGGTCCGGTCGAGGAAAGGACCGATTGAAACAGCACGAGCCGATCCACGCGGATCGGCTCGCTGGTTTTAAAGGCGGTTGTTTCCAATTTTTGAGCGAGCTGAGGAAGTCGTTTTTCTGATCGGACTCGGCCGAGGGTCAGGTGAGCGGAGAAAGGCCGGTCACCCATTGGAAACCCCAACAGCGCGCATTCTTTTTCAAGAGAGCCGGCGAGCCTCTCCATTGGTTCTTTCCCTTCGTTCATTCCCAACCAAATCACTCTGGGGCGTTCCAGAGCGGGGAAAGCACCCACCCCTTGAAGCTCAAAAGAAAAGGCAGGGCAAACCGCGCACTTTTTGAGCGTCTCAATCAATTCCAGAAGACGCGCTTTGTCGACCTCGCCGAAGAACTTGAGTGTTAAGTGCAAGTTCTCCGGCTCAACCCATTTCACATCGGCGCCGGTCTGTCGCAGTTCCACCTGCAGCGCGGCCACCTCTTGCCGCGCCTGCTCGGTCAGCTCGACAGCGACGAAAAGTCTCACTTCAAGAGGTGCAGACGGACGAGGTTCAGCGCGGCCTGAGAGGTCTTGAATTTGATGGTGCCGCGCGAGCCGGAGAAGAGAAACTTTTGGACCTGGACGGAACGCTTCGCTGCCAGCGCGATGTAGACCAAGCCGACCGGCTTGGTTTTTGTTCCGCCAGTGGGGCCGGCGATGCCGGTGACGGCCAGGCCGAGATCCGAGCCGGTCAGGCCGCGCACCCCGTCGGCCATGGTCGCGGCCACCTGCCGGCTGACGGCGCCATGCTTCCTTAATAAAGAGGGTCGTACGGAGAGGACGCTTGTTTTAAACTTGTTCGCGTAGGAAACCTCTCCGTCGTGAAACGAAAACTTGTGCAACAT
>CAZKNC010000076.1:1012-6959 GCA_964553935.1 uncultured Planctomycetia bacterium
GCACGGAAAGCAGCGTGCTCTTGAGAGCATTGGCGTAGGAAACCACCCCTCCCACGAAGTAATCGGAAGAGCCCGGAACCTCGGTGATCCGGTGCTGGATGAGCCCGCCGGTGCAGGATTCCGCCACCGCCAGCGTGCGCCGGCGTCGTTGAAGCAGGCGGCCGACCACTTCCTCCAGCTGTTCCTGATCCGCGCCGTAGATAAATTTTCCGAGGCGCTGCCGGATTCGGCGTTCCACTCGTCGGATCTTCCGGTCCGCGGCGGAAGTGTTCCCAGCTCGGGCCGTGATCCGCAGATCCACTTGGCCGGCGCGGGCGTAGATGCCGACGGTAACGTCGCCGGCCAGCGCCAGCAGATCGCGGACTTTCGCGTCCACCTCCGATTCCGTCAGTCCGGTGGTTTCCAGCGTCAAGGAACGCAGAACGCCCGTGCCGGCCAGCCGCCGCAGACGCGGTTCCAGGTGCTTCTCCAGCATGGGGATCAGTTCGGAAGGCGGGCCGGGCAGGGCGGCCAGAAACTTCCGTTTACCCTGAGCTTGTCGAAGGGTGAGCAGGAATCCGGGAGCGGTCCAGATCGCGTTGGGCAGTTCGACCGCCTCTCTCGGCAGAAGCGCTTGCCGCCGGTTGGACGGCGGCATCCGGATCTTCAGCCGGCGGAACCGTTCTCGGATTTTTCGAAGGATTTCCGGGTAAAACACCAGGGGATGGCCGGTAACCGCGGAGATCGTTTCCAAGGTGACGTCATCCACGGTGGGGCCCAGCCCTCCACAGGTGACTACTAAATCCGCTCTTTGCAGACCGGTCCGGATCGCTTCGGCCAGCCGGGCGGGGTTGTCCCCGACGGTCACGTGGCGGTAGCAGTCGATCCCCAAGCGCGCCAGCGCCCGGCCGACGGTGGCGGCGTCGTCGTTCACGGTATAGCCGAGCAGGAGCTCAGTGCCGATGGCGATGATTTCGGCGCGCATGTACCGGTTATAGCATGGTTTGAGACCGGTTGACACGCTTCGAAATTCAAGGTAGAGTCTTTCTCAATAGGTAGACGTTTGACTAGTGATACTTGACCCCATGAAAAGGAGAACGTTATAATGAAGACGTCAATTTCCGAGGAAACCATGACCCGACCTAAGTCCAAATCCTCCGTAGAAACGAAAGCCAAGCCCGTTGCCGAACCCACGGATTCTCAGCGCAAGGATAAAATGAAGGCGCTGGAGCTGGCTCTTACCCAGATCGAACGGCAGTTCGGGGAAGGCAGTATTATGAAGCTGGGCGCGCAAACCAAAGCGCCGATCCCGGCTCTGCCGACCGGTTCGCTGGCGCTCGATGTGGCGTTGGGCATCGGGGGTCTTCCTCGGGGCCGCGTGATCGAAATTTTCGGGCCGGAGGCCTCGGGCAAAACTACGCTGACCCTTTCGCTGATCGCGGAAGCCCAAAAGCGCGGCGGTGTCGCAGCTTTCATCGATGCCGAGCATGCGTTTGATCCCACCTACGCCAAAAAGATCGGCGTGAATCTGGAGGAGCTGCTCATCAGCCAGCCGGATACCGGCGAGCAGGCCCTCGAGATTGCCGACATGCTGGTCCGCTCCAACGCGGTGGACGTGATCGTGGTGGATTCAGTCGCGGCACTCGTGCCGAAAGCGGAGATTGAAGGGGAGATGGGCGACAGCTTCATCGGCCTGCAGGCGCGGCTCATGTCGCAGGCGCTGCGAAAATTGACGGGGGCCATCTCGAAATCGAAGACGGCGGTCATTTTCATCAACCAGCTCCGGGAGAAGATCGGCGTCATGTACGGCAACCCGGAAACGACCCCCGGCGGCCGCGCGCTGAAATTTTACGCTTCCGTCCGGCTGGACATCCGCCGGATCGAGCACATCAAGCAGGGAGACCGGGTGGTGGGTGCCCGAGCCCGCGTGCGGGTGGTGAAGAACAAGGTTGCACCCCCTTTCCGGCAGGCGGAGTTTGAGATCCTGCATGAGGAAGGGAGTTCGAAAATCGGCGACCTCATCGAGGTGGGGACGCAGTGCGGTGTTCTGCAGAAGACCGGGACATGGCTCACCTACGGTGAAATAAAGCTGGGCCAGGGCAAGGAGAACGCCCGGCATTTCCTGCGGGAGAATCCCCAACTGCTTTCGGAATTGGAGACGAAGATCCGGGCGGCGGCTTCCGCCAATGATCTTGGGCGGACGGTGGCGATTCCCGCCGCTGAACCGGTGGCGGGCAGGCCGACGACCGGTACCGAATAGACCGACCGTTCCAGTTCAAGTTTATCCGACAGCGTGCCCCCGCACCCCCCTAAAGTTAGGAGGCGGGGACACGCTGTTTTACTCCGGGAGGGACAAGTGATGTGCAGAATCACGGCGGCAATTGCGGCGGCGCTGTTGAGCGCCGGAACGGGCCTGCCGGTGTCGTGGGCGCAGCGGCTGGCGCTGGCGGAAGCGCCACCACGCGCTTCGGCGCAGCCCGCGGAAGCACCGAGCGCAGCCCTGGAACTGGAATCTCATTTCGTTGAAGTCGGCAAACGGGTGGGGCCGGCGGTCGTTTCCATTTCGATCGAGACGGTTGAGCGGGTCCCCGCGGTGCGGCGGCATCCGTTTGGCGGCTCCCCTTTTGAGGACGATCTGTTCGAGCGGTTCTTTTCCGATTTCTTCGGCGGCCTGCCGGAGCGGGAATTCCGCGGCCATGGGCTGGGAACCGGCGTCTTGATCGACCCCGAAGGATACATCCTCACGAACGAGCATGTGGTTCATGGAGCCGAGCAGGTCAAGGTGACCTTGCCGGACGGACGAGAGTTCAAGGGAAAGCTCAAAGGGGCCGATCCCCGGTCCGATCTGGCCGTCATCAAGATCGACGCGAAGAACCTGCCGGTGGCGCAGCTGGGCGATTCCGACCAGGTGAAGATCGGCCAGTGGGCGATCGCGATCGGCAATCCGTTTGGGTTCGCCGTGGGAAGCAGTGAGCCGACGCTGACCGTCGGGGTCGTCTCAGCGGTCAACCGTTCCCTGCGGATCGGCGGAACGGACCGGGATTATTCCGGCCTGATCCAGACCGACGCCGCCATCAATCCGGGCAACAGCGGCGTCCCGCTGGTCAACATCCACGGCGAGGTGATTGGCATTAATGTGGCGATTTTCTCGACGACCGGCGGCTATCAAGGAATCGGTTTCGCCATTCCGAGCAGCACGGCCCAGGCGATCATCGGCGACCTTATCCAGGGGAAAAAGATTCTCTACGGCTGGCTGGGGATCAACGTGCAGGATGTCACCGAAGAGCTGGCGCGGCATTTCGGATTGGCGTCCGAAGAAGGGGTGCTGGTGGCCAAGGTTCTGCCGGATTCCCCGGCGCAGAAGGGCGGCATGAAGGATGGAGACGTGATCGTCGCTTTTGAGGGCCAGCCGATCAAAGATATTCGCGCTTTCCTGAAGGGTGTGGCCGGAGCGAAAGTGGGCCAGAAGCTGCCGGTCGAGGTCATCCGAGACCGAAAGAAAGCGACCCTCAGCGTGGAAATCGGCGAGCGGCCGTCGGACCTTCAGTCGTGGAAGGAACGAGCGGAAGGCAGTTGGCGCGGCATGGAAGTGGAAAACAAAGAAGAGGGTGTGATCGTCACGCACGTCGAACCGGGTTCTTCGGCGGATGAGACCGGCATCCAACCCGGCGATTTGATCCTGGAAGTCAACCGCCGGCCGGTCCGGTCGGTGAAGGAATTCGCGGCGTTGACCGGCAAGATCCAGGGGGATGCCCTGCTCAAGACCTCGAGAGGATTCTTCGTTCTCAAGGGCGGCGGGTCTTAAGTGGAGTCGGTCCGAACAGGAAGCGCAGCGGCGCCTGGTGCGGTTTCCGCTTGCCGCAGCCAGGCTCTTCGCCTGTTGAAATTCCGTCCCCGGACGGAAGCGGAACTGCGGGAACGGCTGACCCGGAAGAAATTTCCGCCTCAAGAAGTCGAAACTCTTCTGGCGGACTTCCGCCAGAAGGGCTGGCTGGACGACGCCAAGTTCGCGCGCTTGCTCGTTGCGCAAAGTGTTCTCTCCAAACCGGTCGGCCGCCGGATGCTGGTCTCGAAATTACGCCGGAAGGGGATCCATCCTGAAACGGCCGAGGCGGCGGTCCGCGCCGGCACCGCCGGTGAAGACGAGATGGAGAATGCGCGCCGGCTGGCGGCGGACCGGGTGGGGCGCATGAAGGGTGTGGAGCGGGCGGCAGTGGAACGCCGCCTGTTCGGTTTTTTAAGCCGACGCGGGTTCTCTGCGGATATTGTCTACAAGGTAGTCCGTGAAACCGTTCACCCTTCGACAAGCTCACCATGACCGGAATACGATGGACTCCAACGAAATAAGAAAACGGTTCTTGGATTTCTTTAAGTCGAAGGGACATTCGGTCCTGTCCAGTGATTCGCTGGTTCCGGCCGACGATCCCTCCCTGCTGTTTACCGGGGCGGGGATGAATCAGTTCAAGGATTATTTCCTGGGACTGAAGAAGGATCTGAAGCGGGCCGCCAGCTGTCAGAAATGTTTCCGCACCGGCGATGTGGAGCAGGTGGGACAAACGGCCAGCCATTTGACCTTCTTCGAGATGCTGGGGAACTTTTCCTTTGGCGATTATTTCAAAAAGGAAGCTTGCTGCTGGGGCTGGGAGTTCTTGACGAAAGAGCTGAAGATCCCGGCGGAACGACTCTGCGTGACGGTGTATGAATGGGACAAGGAGGCCGCCCAAATCTGGAAAAACGAGGTGGGTCTGCCTCACGAGAAGATCTTTCGGTCCGGCGCCAAGGATAATTTCTGGCCGTCCAACGCGCCGACCGAGGGGCCCAACGGCCCGTGCGGGCCCTGTTCGGAGATCCATTATGACACGGGGTGCTGCACGGTCGGAAAGGTTTGCCCGTCTCCGGACGACTGCAGACCCGGTTGTCCCTGCGGCCGGTTCGTGGAGGTCTGGAACCTGGTGTTCACCCAATACGATCGCCAGCCGGATGGATCTCTCAAGGATTTGCCGGCCAGGAACATCGATACCGGCATGGGCCTGGAGCGGCTGACCGTGGTACTGCAGGACAAGAGGTCGGTATTCGAGACCGATCTGTTCGAACCGATCCTCAAGGAGCTCGCGTTCGCTCTTCGACAGACTCAGAGCGAACGGAAAGCGCCGGCATCCGTTCTTTGCGCGATCGCCGATCACGCCCGGGCGCTGACTTTTCTCGTGGGGGATGGCGTCGTTCCTTCCAATGAAGGGCGGGGCTACGTTCTTCGGATGCTTTTGCGCAAGGCCGAGCGAGCCGGAATAGCATTGGGTTTCACGAAGCCGTTTCTTTATTCGCTCATTCCGGTGGCTGTGAGGAAAATGGAACCGGTCTACCCGGAGCTGGGCGGCCGCGGGGAATCGATCGCCCAAGTGATCCTTTCGGAGGAAGAGAAGTTCCATCAGATGTTGGTTGAGAAACTGCCGCTGCTTCGAGAAGAAATCCGAGGTACCGTTCGACAAGCTCACCATGACCGGAATACGTTCTCTGCAGAGAGTGCAGCACGTTTTTATGATACCCATGGTCTTTCCTATGAGGAAATCGCCGAAGTTTGCAGGCAAGAGAAGGCCGCTTCGCCCTCCCGCGACGAGTTCGAAGAAGCGCTGACCCTGCTGCAGGCGAAATCCAAAGCGGCCAGCGGATTCAGTAAATCGATCTTCGCCAGGGATGAATTGCTCGGGCTGGTCAAGGAAGTTCCCCCGACCCAGTTCATCGGCTACTCCGACCTGACCGGACGGGGTTCAGTCCTCGCCTTGATTCAGGACAACCGGTTTGTGCCGGAGGTGAAGTCGGGTGAAAAGGTCGGCCTGATTCTGGATCGGACGCCGTTCTACGGCGAAGCCGGCGGCCAGGTAGGCGACACCGGCTTGCTGGAAGGCCCGAGCGGGAAACTGGAGGTGCTCGACACGCAGTGGGCCGGGTCCGTCCTGGTGCACCAGGCGGA
>CAZKNC010000077.1:0-6908 GCA_964553935.1 uncultured Planctomycetia bacterium
CCAAACCGAACCGCTGAGGAATCGAATATACGCCGTGCCGTCGATCGAAGTCAAGGTCTAACAAGGCGTAAAGAATGTCAAAACCCGCCACCCAGAAGAGGACACCTGCCGTCAGAGGAAGCAAACCCGGGTCCCATTTCCCGGTCACGGCCAGCCAGCCGGCCGCCGGGGCCAACCCCAGCACCAGCCCCAGCCAAAAGTGACAGGTCCAGGTAAACCGTTTGGTGAACGGGTAAAAAACCAGCAAAAAAAGAGCCGCCGGAGAAAGGCGGAGGCAGAGGGGATTGAGTTGAGCGGCGGAAAAGAACAGCAGGGCACCGCCGGCGAGTGCCAGTCCGGCCAAAAGCACCGGTTTCACCTTCCCTGCCGGCACCGGCCAATTTTTCGTGCGGGGATTCAGCCGGTCGATCGGCAGATCGATCAGCCGATTGACCGCCATACCGGCGGTCCGCGCGGCGGCCATCGCCAGCGTGACCCACCCGACCGTCGCCCAGGCCGGGTTGCCGCCGGCAGCTATCCAAACCCCCAGATAGGCAAACGGCAGGGCAAAAACCGTATGCTCCAATTTCAATGCGTCAGACAAATCTTTAAAACCCATATTCAGACCAGCGGCGGGAGACTTGGTCCCGCATCTCCGGGGACATTTCAATAAGGTCCGGCCAACCGCGGGGATGCCCCTCTTCCGGAAGTTTTCGGGTGGCATCCACCCCCATCTTGGAGCCGAAGTTCCATTCCGGCGAGGCGTGGTTCAGCGTATCCACGGGGCCTTCAACGAAGAAACAGTCCCGTTTGGGATCGATGTTCATGAAGCCCAGCCATGCGACCTGGCTCACGTCCTGCACGTTTACCCATTCATCCACCACGATAATGACCTTGGTAAACATGAGCTGGCCCAGCCCCCAGAGCGCGTGCGCTACCTTGCGGGCCTGGCCGGGGTAGCTCTTTTTGATCGAGACGATCACGGCGTTGTTGAAGATCCCCTCCGCGGGGAAATTCATGTCGATGATCTCGGGCACCATCTTCCGGATGATCGGCAGGAAAACCCGCTCCGTCGTTTTGCCCAGCCACAAATCTTCCATCGGAGGAATCCCGACCACGGTGGTCAAATAGACAGGACTGCGGCGGTGCGTGATCGCCGTGAGGTGAAAGACCGGATACGGCTCCGGCAGAGAATAATAGCCGGTATGATCGCCAAAAGGCCCTTCGGTTTGGAGCTCTCCCACCTGCACGGTTCCTTCGAGGATGATCTCGGCCTGCGCCGGCACCTCCAGGTCGACCGTCACGCATTTCACCAACTCCACCGGCTCTTTGCGCAGGAACCCGGCGAAAAAGTATTCGTCGATCTCCGGAGGAAGCGGCGCGCTGGCAACATAGACCGAAGCGGGGTCTCCGCCCAATGCGATCGCCACCGGCATCCTCTCCCCTTTGGGCCAGCCGCGCCAATGCTCGGCCCCATCTTTATGGGGCTGCCAATGCATGAGCAGAGTCCGTTCGTCCACCACCTGGAGGCGGTACAGACCGACGTTCCGCCGGCCGTTCTGTTTGTTTCTCGTAACCGTCGCCCCCAGCGTGATGTACTTTCCGGCGTCTTTGGGCCAGCAGGTCAGAATAGGCAGAAGATTCAGAGAGGGATTGTCCCGGATCACCACCTCCTGGCAAGGAGCACTGGAAACCGCTTTCGGCGGGAATTGCGCCAGCTCAGCGAGCTTTGGAAGCAACGCCAATTTCTCCAGCAAGCCGGTGGGGTTGGGGATCTTCAGCAGTTCTTCGATCCGGCGAGGGATTTCTTCCAGATCTCCGACGCCGAGTGCTAGTTCCATCCGCTTCTTGGTGGCGAACAGATTGATCGCCACGGGAATGGAAGAGCCGGCCGGCTGTTCGAACAGCAAGGCCGGTCCGCCGGACTCCGACTTCACCAGCCGGTCAGCGATTTCGGTGATTTCCAGCTTCGGATCGACGGGGACGCGGATCCTCTTGAGTTCTCCGCGGCGCTCCAGCTCGGCGATGAATTCCTGCAGGTTCTTCCAGGCAGCCATGGGGGACAGGATAGCAGGCCGCGTCAGGCCCGGCAAGCGGTGGTGAGCTTTATTAGGAAATGCCGGCCGCGCGATGGAACTGCTGTGTAGCCTTCTCGGGGGAAAATCCTCTTCCCCAGATCACCCGCCCATAATCCTTCAGAAATCGCTCGATTCGCTGTCGAAATTGAAACCGATCTGTCGAAGGAGGGCTGGATTTCAGCGCCCGACCCCACAACCGGACCACCCGATTCCAGGGAACCTTTTTGCCGGAGAAGACAGCGATCACATCCTTGAGATCCGAATCCAATGAGCGGCTTAGTTTTCCAATGGACCAATAGGCAGGATCCAAAATGCGGACGTCCACGCCGCCGAATTTTCGATAGGGCTGCGTGTGATCCCAATAATCCATTAGTGAAATCGTTCCCCAGCGGTCGATGTCCTCCGCATAGTTGGCTGGAATCCCGGTTTCTTTCATCGTCCGCTCTATGGCCGCTTCAATCCGCTGCCAGGACCCTGTTTTCTTTCGTGCGGGGCGAATGGCAAAGTCAACATCCTGACTAGGGCGGATATATCCCTGCAACGCTCCGGCCGCGGCCCCCGTCATGACCACCCGGACCGGTTCTTCCAACCATCCGGCCAGTGTCTCAAAAAAACGATCCACCTCTTGAGGGGTCATCTCACGGCCAATCGGTCATCCATTCGCTGGAAGAGAGAGCGGACAACCGACTCCGGATAAGCGGCATTCAACCGCAACCAGGCTAAATCCGTCACACGACGAGCTCCTCGAAGGATTCTCCGGCGCTCAGGGGAGGCGAGCCGGTTTTTGGTCACTTCCCTCAACAAAAGAACCAAGGCCCGCTCTCCTTCATCTTCCGGCCGTTGACCGCTGACCGCACACTCGGCAATCCGATCCAACGCAGATCGGGAAAACCCCTGCCGGGGAAGCCGCGAAGGTGGACTTTCTCCGTCGGCCAGGACTCCGGGCCGCACCTCCAGCGCAGCGGCCAGCGCACGCAGCGTCCGCAGGTTCACTTCTCGCTTGCCCCGCTCGATGGCGGAGAGATTCGGCCGGGAAATCCCCGATTTAAGCGCGAGCCGATCTTGAGTCCATCCCCGCTCCATCCTCCAGAGCAACAAGGTTTGTCCAAAAGGGGTCATAAAACAATTGTATCATTTATATTACATTTGTATAAATAAAACATTAGCGGCAAGCGGTGTAGAGGCGGATCGCGCCGCCGGTCATGGAGCGGGAATCGGCGGTGAAAAAACCGGCGGACTTCAGGCGGACAACCACTTCTTCCGGCGGCATGAACTGCAGAATGGAACGGCGCAGATACAGAAAGGGCCATAGTTTCCAAGTGGTCAGCAGGCCGATCACCGGAATGGCGAAGGCCAACCAGATTCGGTGCCCTAACGCGAGAATCGGATTCTTTGGCCGGCCGAATTCCAACAAAGCGATCCGCCCCCCGGGCTTCAAGACGCGGGCCAACTCCCGGAAAACGGCGTCGAGGTCGCTCACGTTCCGCAGCGCAAATCCCATCGTGGCAGCGTCGAACAATCCTGCACCGAACGGCAACTGCTCCGCACGCGCCTGGGCGTACACCATGTGCCACGAAACCGTAGGATGTTCTCCAAGTTTTTGGGAAGCGGAGCGCAGCATCGGGTGGGAAAGGTCGGAGGCCACGACCCGGCCCAGCGGAATCAGCTGGGCCGCCGCTTCTTGAGACAAATCCCCCGTCCCGCTGGCAAGATCCAGCACCGTCATGCCGGGTTTCAGCTGCAAGCTGTGAACCGTCGCCCGGCGCCAGCCCCGGTCCATCCCCAAACTGGCAACCGCGTTAAAGAGGTCATACCGGGGAGAGATGGAATCAAACAGCCGGTGGATGAACGCCTCTTTGGTTAGTTGCATGATCGGTGGCGTTTCACCTTATCATAAAATGCGCTTGTATTCCGCCGGGTGAAAGCGATAATGGGGATCAATGCGCATATGCAACCGTACCGTGGCTGTTGCATTCCTGTTGCTGGCCGCTCTTCCTTCTCTTGCCAGAGCCGGTTCCAGTTCGAACATTTCCCCCCGCCGTCTCGATCAGCCGGCTGCTCCGCAGAAGGTTGGAGTTGACTTCTGGGAAGACCCCTCCTATCCGGAACCCCCGGAATATGTGAAAAACTGGGAGTTCGGCTTGAACTTCGACGAGGACGAGCGCCTCCGTTACTTCGCCGACCTGATTCTACCCCTTTACCGAACCGACTCGGAGGACCGAACTCTCTTTTTCGAGCCGGTCGTGCATCATGCCGAAGCGGAAACGCTTCTTAATCTCGGATTGGGGTACCGAAGCCTGGTCTTGGACCGAAGCTGGATGTTGGGAGGCAACCTCTTCCTGGACGCAGAAACCCAGTACTCTCATAAACGAGTGGGGGTGGGGCTGGAAGCTCTCAGTTCCTACGCCGAATTCAGGGGCAATGGTTATTGGGGCGTGACCGGCCAGAGAACGGTTCAGCAGAGTGATTCGGCCAAGAACGAGGAGATCGCGGCGGACGGATTCGATCTGGAGCTGGGGGCGCCTGTCCCTTACTATTCCTCGCGTCTCAAGCTGTTCGGCGGCTACGAGCGTTACAACTTCCGGAAGTTCAAAGACCGGGAAGGGTGGTGGGCCCGGATGGAGGTCCGGCCGATTCCTGCACTGGTCTTGGATTTCACCCTGAGAGACCATAACAAGCGTTCCACCGGCTGGGGGATGACCATCGCTCTGCGGCCTCCCTTCTGGGACAACGAGGTCCGAAAAGCGAAAAACCCGCTGAAACCGGACCCGGTGATGTTTCTGGACGACGACGTGGGCGACCGGCTTTACACTCCGGTGGAGCGGCACCATGAGATCGTCGTGGAAAGCTTTTCTCAGTCCAACGGTCAGATCACGGTAGAGATCACGCGAGGGAATTAGGGATGGGAAAGCGCCTTTTGTATCTGGGTTTTCTCCTGGGTGGGCTGTTTGGGCTTTCGTTGCCGCCGTGTGAGGCCGCCTCCGGAGATGCCGACGGCACCTACACGGTCACAGTCACCAAGATTGAACTCTCCACCGACGGCACCAATTTCATCACCGTCTTTGACGGCAGCTCCGCGATCAACATCGCCAGCGTCACCGCGGGCGCGCAGGCCGCCGGGCTGGTCTCCGGAGCCGCGGTGCCTCCCGGCACCTATACCACCGTGCGCACCACGATCGGCGCCAACCTGCTGATCAAGGGTTACATCAACATCGGCGGCACGACCTTCTACACCAACAACGACTCCGATGGCTTCGGTTCGGCCGCGGGCAACGATAATCAAAACCAGCCGGACTACGCCATTTCCACCTTCGCCGTGCCGGCCGCCAACCGGACCTCCAGCCAGTCATTCACCATCACGGTCCCAAAGGGAGGACCACCGCCAACGATGAGGGTCGCCTTCGACACCTCCGGCACACTCATCAATGCCGGTGGGAATCCCTCGCTGGGCCCGCCCAGCATCACCACCTCCTCCAGCTAAAATCTCTTCGTTTCTGTCTTTCTTATGGCTGTTTCTCTTCCACCTGCAGAGGTTCCAGATCCGCGCGGATGGCCTTGACCTCCCAGGAGAATTCACCATCGGGCTTGGCGCCATGGACCTTCATCTCTCCGTTTTCAATACTTGAATAGCTCAACAGGAACGGCTCTTCTCCCCGAGCGGTCAATTGAGCGGTCCGACCTTCCGGACGGGTTAGTTTTTCAAAATAGTCCGGCAGTTTTACGACGGCCTTGCCGTTCGCCAGACGGCCCTCTCCTCGGTAGAAGACGGCGATCTCCGGCCCCTCCAGCGTGGAATGAATCAGCCGAAACTCGGGTTTAAGCGGATGAGGGATCTCGAAATCTTTCGAGCCGCCGGTCACGGTCAGACCTCCGTTGAGGGTAGTTCTCCCGTTCATTGCAATTGTCAGCCGGACGATGCCGGACGTCTCATCGGCAATATTGAAAGATCCTTGCGGATTAAACTGAGTGCCGTAGTTGCTGATCGACCAGTGCCGGTTCGTGCTCTGAAGACCCAGGCGGGTCAAGCTGCCGTCCGTCGCATGGGAATAGATACTGGGGATGTTCCCAAGGTTGCCGCGCACATCCAGCTTATAGTTTGGAGTCCCGCCGATCCCCACGTTTCCCCCGTTGATTTCCAACGCGTCATCTCCCGTCAGGATAAACCGCATGTCGAAATCGGTGGCGGCATCATTGGCGAAGTCGATGTAGGGGGTCCCGCCCAAGGTTTCAGACCGCAATTCCAGCCCGATGTTGCCGTCCGTCGGTCCCCGAATCCGGGCGTAGTTGCCGCCGCCGTCGGTTTGACGGACGAACAGGTCCCCAACGATGTCCAGCGCCGACGCCGGCGTGGTGGTGCCGATCCCTACGCGGCCGGTCGGCGTGATCCGCATCCGTTCGTTGTTAACACCATTGGAGTTGGTCAAGAGCTTGATCGGCGCGTTGGCGTTGGTGGCAATGGTGAGCCCATTCACGGCGCCCAAAGCGGCCACCAGCGAAACCTGGTTCGGGTTGCCGTACCCCTGAAAGTTCGCCGGCGTTCCGCCGCCATAGTAATTCAGCGCTCCGTACTGCCCGTTGTTTGTTTCCACATCCTGGCCTACTCTTAAATCGGTCACGCCGGCGCCCCCGGCACTGGTATTGCTGAAACCGCCGGCGACGACCGTCGTATTCTGGTTTCGAACCACTTCCAAAGGAAAAACCGGCGCCGCTGTGCCAATGCCGACGTTTCCGGTGGCTCCAGCTAGGAACATCCGGATCTGGCCGGCGTTGTTCACAAAAATCAAAGAAGCGTTCGGAGTGCTTCCCGTATTCAATTCCACCCAATTCATATTGGTGTTGTAGTAGAGGTGC
>CAZKNC010000078.1:0-6758 GCA_964553935.1 uncultured Planctomycetia bacterium
GGTACGCTGTATCTGGTCTGCAGCGCGCTTGAAAACTTGGGCGACATCACATTCCGGGCGGTGGAGACGCTGAAAACCGTGACGGTGATCGCCGCCGAGGATACCCGCCGGACCGGAATACTCCTCAAGCACTTCGGAATCCACGCGCCGATGATTTCCCTGCATGAGCACAACGAAGGAAAGAAAGCCCCGGAACTCATCGAGCGGCTGAAAGCGGGCGAATCAGCGGCGCTGGTCACCGATGCCGGGATGCCGGTAATCTCCGATCCGGGGGCTTATCTGGTCGAGCAGGCCCGTTCGGCCGGGATTCCGGTGACGGCGATTCCCGGTCCCAGCGCGGTGATCGCGGCACTGGCAATGTCAGGATTTCGGGGGGATCGGTTCCGGTTTGAAGGATTCCCGCCGAAGAAGTCGGCGGCGATGGAACGGTGGCTCAAAACGCTGGCAGAGGAAGAAACTCCGGTCGTTTGCTACGAATCCCCGTTTCGCCTCGTGAAAACGCTGGAGGCGATCCGCTCCGTTTTGGGGGAGGTTCCCGTCGTCGTGGCGCGCGAGATGACCAAACTGCACGAGGAGGTCACGAGCGGCTCGACAAGCGACGTTTTAAGGCGATATACTGAGCGTCCGCCGAAGGGAGAAATCACCCTTCTCTTCCGGCCCAAACCCATATGAGCACGGCAACCATTCATCCTACCGCTGTCATTGACCCGGCCGCCGAGTTGGCTTCCGACGTGGAAGTCGGCCCTTACGCGGTTATTGAGGGGCCGGTTCGGGTCGGCCGGGGCACCAAGATCTGGCCGCACGCGTATCTGACGGCTCCGCTAGAAATCGGCGAAGACTGCCAGATCCACGTCGGAGCAGTGCTGGGGCACCTGCATCAGGCCTTGAGGGAACCGCAGGCCGGCGGGGTGCGGATCGGGGATCGGACGATCGTCCGCGAATACGCGCAGGTGCACCGGGCCTCTCAGGCGGGGGCCTGGACCACCGTCGGCTCCGACTGTCTGTTGATGGGTTTCTCGCACATCGCGCACGACTGCCAGGTGGGCAACCGAGTGATTCTGGCCAACGGCGCCTTGGTGGCCGGCCACGTGATCATCGAGGAGAAAGCCATTTTGTCCGGCCATGTGGCCGTTCACCAGTTTGTCCGAATCGGGACCCTCGCCATGGTGGGGGGGTTGTCCCGCGTGAATAAGGATGTCCCGCCCTATTTTCTGGTGAAGGGGGATTCGGAAGTTTGGGCGATCAATACGGTGGGGCTCAAACGAGCCGGCCTGTCGGAAATCTCCCGCGCTAAGATCCGGGAAGCGTACCGGCTGCTGTATCGGTCGGGACTCAACACCACGCAAGCGCTCAAGGCCATGCAGGGGATCGAAGGCCGGACGCCGGAACTGGAGCGGCTGATCCGGTTCGTGCAGGAAAGCCGGCGCGGCATCTGCCGGCATCACATCCGCCTGCCCGAAGAGCCCCTTGACGTTGACGGAGAAGATGTGGTTTAATTAACTCGGTTGGCTCACGCCATCCTTTTAATCGGGTCCAGAGAGGCCCGAAAAGGAGAGCAAATGGTTCACGCTGTTTCACATCAACTTGGAGGCTCATCCGCGCGGTCGCGCTCGGGTGGGCCGTTTTTTTATGCCTGCTAAAGCGATCCCGGTCCTGGATTCCGAGGGGCTTCGGCGCGTCTTGGCCCGGATCGCGCATGAAATCACCGAGCGCCACCGCCCCATTAACGGCATCGCGCTGGTCGGGATCCGTTCCCGCGGGGAAATCCTGGCCCGCCGGCTCGCGAACCTGCTGCGGGAACTGTCCGGCCAGGAGATTCCGGTGGGGGCGCTGGATATCACGCTGTACCGGGACGATCTTTCCATGCTGTCGGCTAAACCGGTCGTTCACGCGACGGAAATCCCTTTTGACGTGACAGGCCGTCCGATCATCGTGGTGGACGACGTTCTCTTCACCGGCCGCACCGTGCGGGCGGCCATGGATGCGCTGACCGATTTAGGCCGGCCGGAATCGGTGGAGCTGGCGGTGCTGGTGGACCGGGGCCACCGGGAACTTGCGATCAAGGCCGACGAAGTGGGCAAGAATCTGCGGACTTCGAAAGAACAGCTGGTGCAGGTTCGGCTGTTGGAATCGGACCGCTTGGACGAGGTCGTCATCGAGGAGAAAGAGCCATGACGCATTGGACGAAGAAAGATCTCCTGGGCCTGGAAGATCTCTCCAAAGAGGAAATCATCCTTCTGCTGGATCAGGCGCGGGCGTTCCGTGAAATCTCTTTAAGACCCATCAAAAAGGTGCCTGCCCTTCGCGGCCGGACCGTGGCGCTCTGCTTTTTGGAACCTTCCACCCGGACGCGCGCTTCCTTCGAGCTGGCCGCCAAGCGGCTCTCGGCGGATATCCTCTCGTTCCAGGGGTCGTCCTCCAGTCTGGTCAAGGGGGAGTCGGTGTTGGACATGGCGCGCAACATCGAAGCGATGCAGGTGGACGTGATGGTGATCCGCCACAGCACGAGCGGAGCGCCCGCGCTGGTCGCCCGGTCCGTCCGCTCGGCGATCATCAATGCCGGCGACGGATCGCACGAGCATCCGACGCAGGGGCTGGTGGATCTGTTCACCATCCAAGACAAGAAAGGAAAGATTGAGGGGCTCAACGTGCTGATCGTCGGAGACATTCTTCACTCCCGGGTTGCCCGGTCGGATTTCTGGGGATTGACCAAGCTGGGCGCCCAGGTGACGCTGTGCGGTCCGCCGACTCTCGTTCCCGCTCAGATGGAAGCGCTGGGCGCTCGGATTTCGTACCGGCTGGAAGAAACCCTGCCGCAAGCCGACGTCGTGATCGCGCTTCGTCTGCAGTTGGAGCGCCAGCAGGAACGGTACATTCCCTCTTTTCGGGAATACACGCGGCTGTACGGGATTGACGCGGAGAAACTCCGGCGGGGCAAGCCGGAGCTTCTGGTGATGCACCCCGGGCCGGTCAATCGAGGGGTGGAGCTTTCCCCTGAAGTGGCCGACGGCCCCCAATCCGTCATTCTGGAGCAGGTGACCAACGGGATCGCAGTCCGGATGGCGGCGCTTTATCTGGTGGCCGGAGCCAGCCACAGCGAAACCGCGGGTCTTCCGGCTCCTCAGCCGGATCCCGCGGAGGTGAGCGCGTGAATCGGAAACCGATTCTGATCCGAGGCGGCCGCGTGATCGATCCGGTGCAGTCGCTTGACGAGACGGCCGACCTCCTGATCGAAGAGGGAAAAATCGCCCGGATCGGGAAAAATCTCAAGGCGGAAGGGGCCGAAATCCTCGAGGCAAAAGGCAAAGTGGTTTGCCCCGGCTTCATCGATCTGCATGTCCACTTCCGCACGCCTGGCCAGGAGCATAAAGAGACGATTCTCACCGGATCGCGCGCGGCCGCGCGCGGGGGATACACCACCGTCTGCGCCATGGCCAACACCGATCCGGTGATCGATGCGCCGAATCTGGTGGAGTTCGTGCGCAGCGAGAGCGCCAAGGTCGGGCTCGTGAACGTTCTGCCGTACGGTGCGATCACGATGGGGCTCGGGGGAGAAACCCTCACCGAAAGGAGCCAGCTGGCTTCCGCGGGGGCGGTCGGATTCTCCGACGACGGCATGCCGGTGCTCAATGCCGGCATGATGCGCCGCGCGTTGGAATACAGCCGCGTGACCGGCCTGCCGGTGATCGACCACTGCGAAGAAAAATCTTTAAGCGCGCACGGCGTCGTGCACGAAGGGCTGACCGCTGCGCGGCTGGGCCTGGCCGGGATTCCGTCTGAAGCCGAGACGGTCATGATCGCGCGGGATCTCCTGCTGGCGGAATCCACCGGCGGGCGCCTTCACATCGCCCATGTCAGCACCGCCGCCGGCGTGGAGCTTCTGCGGGCGGCCAAGAAGCGAGGCGTGTCCGTCACGGCTGAAGTCACGCCTCACCACCTGACGCTCACCGAAGAGGCGCTGCAGACCTATGACGCCCGATTCAAAATGAATCCTCCGCTTCGGAACCAGAAGGATCTCGAGGCGCTCCGGGAAGGGGTGAAGGATGGTACGTTAGACGCTATTGCCACCGATCACGCTCCGCATGCCCACGCCGAAAAGGAAGTCGGATTGGCGCAAGCGCCGTTCGGCGTGATCGGGCTGGAGACCGCTTTGCCGGTTCTCTTGACGGAGCTGGTGCACCGCGGCACGCTGAAACTTCCCGCGCTGATCGCCGCGCTGACCCATCGGCCGGCCCGGGTGCTGGGATTGGACCGCGGAACCTTAAAGCCGGGATCTCCGGCCGACGTAACCCTTTTTGATCCGGAAGCGGAATGGATGGTGGAGTCGGCGGCGTTCGCGTCGAAAGGAAGAAACAGTCCGTTTTTGGGCTGGCGATTGAAGGGCCGCGTGACCGATCTGTTTGTCGGCGGCAAACGAATCCTCCGGGGGGGAGAATTATCCAATGGGAGCAGTCGCTAAGAAAATGAAAAATCCAATAAGGTTTGCTCTGATGGCGGCGCTCCTCTTGCCGATCACCAGCGGCCACTCCCCGGCTCTTTTTGCCCAGGAACTGCCGCCGGAAGCTCAGCAGGCCGCGCAAAAAGCCGCCGCGGCTGCCAGCTATCAAACCCAGTTCACGCTGGAAGCGCAGGAGGAGGATGGGAACTGGTTCCGGCTGGAGGGCTCCCTGCTGTTTCGCGCGCCCTCCCAGCGTCGGCTGGAGATCCGTCCGGCGGGGTCCTCTGAAGAGCCGCAGTTGGTTGTTTCCGACGGAAAGGTGGAATGGCAGACCTACCCGCAGGGAGGGGTCGTTTATCGGATGAACAATCCGCCCGAGGTCCCGGGCCCGCACCGGCCTTTTTCGGAAGCCCTGCCTGAAACGGTCCGATTCGTCGAGACGCGGGAAACACCGGAAGGAAAGGTCCTGCGATTCGAAGCCAAGCCGCTGCCGGCCTCGGTGGACGGCGCGCCCATTCCCATTGAGACCATCCGAATCGACGTTTCCGAAAAGGACGGGCTGGCCCGGGAACTTACACTTCTGGACGCGAAAGGAACCGCGGTGATGACGCAAAAGTTCCTGCAGATGAAGCTGAACGTTCCGATTTCTGATCAGCAGTTTTCGTACACGCCGCAGAAAGGAGTCGCGATCATGGATATTCCGGAGACAAAACAATGACACGTTCCAACCGATGGGTTTGGATGGGATTGGCGGCGGTTCTGATGCTGGGCACCGGAGCGTCCACGGAGGGAGTCCAGCAGGCCCGCCTCTGGCAATGGGAGGGGGACGTGGCGCTGGCCGGTCAGCAGTGGGATGTTGCGTACAGCAGCTACATGAAAATCGCGACGGCTTTCCCGGATACGCGGCATGGCCGCCGGGCTGCGGCGCGGGCTCGAAGCATCCGCGCGCGGATGCTTTCGCCGGACCGGTCGCCGGCTTCGGAAAACCCGTTTTCCTGGATCGGCGAACTGATCGACTTCGTGACCTGGCCGTGAGGAACCGTTTGGATGCCTAAAGCGATTCTGGCGCTGGAAGACGGAACGGTCTTTCATGGAGAAGCGTTCGGCGCTTCCGGCGAGGTTGCCGGCGAGGTGATCTTCAATACCTCCATGACCGGCTACCAGGAAATCCTGACCGATCCCTCGTACAAAGGGCAGATCGTCGTCATGACCTATCCGCTGATCGGCAATTATGGCGTGAACGACGAGGATGCCGAATCTTCCAAACCGCAGGCGGAAGGATTCGTTGTTCGGGCCTTGAGCCCGGTGGCATCCAACTGGCGCAAGCGGAAAACATTGGAAGAGTGGCTGAAGGAAAACGGCACAGTCGCCATTCAGGACGTGGACACGCGGGCCCTCACCACACTGCTGCGGCAGAAGGGAGCCCTCAAAGGGATCCTCTCGACTGTAGAATTGGAGCCCGCGCGATTGGTGGAAAAAGCCAGGAACTCTCCGGGGTTGGTCGGAAGAGATCTGGTGAAGGAAGTCACCTGCCGCAAGAGCCATCCCTGGCCGGAGAAGCCGACCGCGGCTCAGCCGTACCGCGTGGTGGCCGTGGACTGCGGGATGAAGGCGCACATTCCCCGGATGCTCACGCAGGCCGGCTGTGAAGTGACGGTGGTTCCCGCCACGGTCCGCGCCGAAGAGCTCCTCGAGCAGAAGCCGGACGGCCTCTTTTTGTCCAACGGGCCGGGCGATCCGGAAGGGATGCCGTACCTGGTCTCGGCGGTCCGACAATGTGTCGGGAAGGTACCGATCTTCGGCATCTGTTTGGGGCATCAGATTCTGGGATTGGCGCTGGGCGGCAGGACCTACAAGCTCAAATTCGGGCATCACGGGGGGAATCATCCGGTCCTGGACTTAAAGACCGGGAAGGTGGAAATCACCGTGCAGAATCACGGGTTCTCGGTAGATCCCGTCTCCATTCCGAAATCGGCTGTGGAGATAACGCATCGGAATCTCAATGACAAAACCTGCGAAGGGATGCGGCACAAGACCCTGCCGATCTTTTCCGTACAGTATCATCCGGAGGCCTCCCCGGGCCCTCACGATGCCGGGCACCTCTTCCAGCGATTCGTTCGAATGATGAAAACGGGAGCGGCGGAATGAAAAAGATTCTCCTTTTAGCAGTAGCAGCGGGGGTCGCCTTACTTCTCATCTGGAGCCGGCCGATCTGGAATCACCGATCCGAAATTCTGGAAACGGAACGCCCGCCAGCACCGGCGGAATCCCCGGCATCCGTCTCCCCGCAGGAGACCGCTCCGGTGGTACCCGCGGAGCC
>CAZKNC010000079.1:0-6703 GCA_964553935.1 uncultured Planctomycetia bacterium
GGCCCAAGGTCAGCCGTCCCTTCGCCACCTCTTCCTGAACAGGGGGTGCCAGCTTGAGAAGCCGGACCGTGTTGGCCACCGTGGCGCGATCTTTTCCCACAGAGGTGGAGACCTGTTCCTGGGTCAGCCCAAATTCGGTCATCAGCCGCTGATAAGCCGCCGCTTGCTCCATGGGATTAAGCTCTTCTCTTTGGAGATTCTCGATAAGGGCCAATCCCAGGGCGTCTCGGTCCCCGACGTCCTTAATGATCGCCGGTGCTTCTTTTTCACCTAACAAACGGAGAGCTCGAAGTCTTCTCTCTCCAGCTATAAGCTCATAAACAGGTCCATCTGATCCACTTTTAATTGATTTTCGAACTAAAAGTGGGTAAATTAAACCACTTTCTCGTATAGAATTGGCTAGCTCTTGAATTTTCGAATCTTCGATCATTTTCCTGGGCTGGTAACGGTTAAGATGAATCGCCTCTAATGAAATGCGCGCGACTTCGGAGGCATTTGAGGAGGCATGAACCGTTTCCGGAATAAGCGCCCGGATTCCTTTTCCCAATCCCCGCATCTCTGTCATCGTTGTTGATCTCCTGCCGGTTCGTTGAGAGAAGCCCAATGAGTCTGTTTAAGTTTTAACGCCAGCTGATGATAGGCCTGAGCGCCCGAAGAAGCGGAATCATACAGCGCAATCGGCAATCCACGGCTCGGCGCCTCGCTTAAACGCACGGAGCGCGGAACAACAGTGTCGTAAACCTTGGAACCAAAGAAGTTACGAACTTCTTGAATGACGTCTCCGGTCAGTTTTGTCCGGAAGTCCGCCATGGTCAGCAGAACGCCTTCCACCACCAGGCCTGGGTTGAGACCGCTCTGGACCATTTGAATGGTTTCAAGCAGTTGTCCCAAACCCTCCAATGCGTAGTACTCACACTGAAGCGGAATTAAAACGCTGTCGGCCGCGGTAAGCGCGTTAACCGCCAGCAATCCCAACGAAGGAGGGGCGTCAATGAGAATCAGATCGTACGAACCTCGCAGGGATGCAAGGGTTTCTTTGAGGCGCCTTTCCCGTCCCTCCGAAGTCACCAACTCCACCTCGGCTCCGCTGAGAGCCACCTGGGAAGGAATCAGCTCCAGTCCATCGATCTGAGTTTTGAGCACCACCTCCTGCGGCGAAGCCCCCTGAAGAAGCAAATCGTAAATCGAGCGCTTGACTTCCCGTTTATTAATTCCCAGGCCGCCGGTAGCATTCGCTTGAGGATCCAGATCAACCAGAAGAACGCGAATTCCTTCCAGGGCCAGCGCGCTGGCAAGATTGACCGCGGAGGTCGTCTTTCCGACGCCTCCTTTTTGATTACAGACTGCGATGATTCGGGCGGTGTGTTCCACGTGGAACAATGGCTTCTATCGGGTCGGCGCGCGAGCGATGAGGAGCTGTTGGCCGCCCATAAGCACCGAGTTGATGACCCAGTATAGCATGAAGCCCGAGGGAAGATTGTAGAAGATCAGGATGAACATCAGGGGGAAAATCTTGAGCATCTGCTGCTGGACGCGCTGTTCCTCGGTGAGATCCGTCAGCGGTTTTTGCATCGCCTTCTGCTGAACAAAGGTTCCGATGGCCGCCAAAAACGGAAGAACGTTTAAGCTGGCTCCAATCAGAGGGAGTGAAGCCGGCAGGCGGATCAGCCGGTCCGGCTGAGAAAGGTCTTGGATCCAGAAGAAGCTGGCTCCCCGAAGCTCAGGAGCTCGCGTCAGAACCTGGAAAAGAGTGATGTACAGCGGCCACGTCAGAAGAAACGGCAGACAACCGATACAGCCGGAGGCGGGGTTGATTTTGTTCTTCCGATAGAGCTCCATCAGCTCTTTCTGCATTTTTTGAGGGTTCTTCTGATGCTCCTTGCGAATCCTGGCTTCCTGCGGCTTGACCGCGGCCATTTTTTCCTGCATCTCTTTGCTCATCCGCATTCCAAACGTGGTGATTGGAGCGAATGGAAGCCAGACTGCCAGACTTAATAAGCAGATGGACCACCCATAGTTATGGAAATAGCGCTCTCCCCAGCTTAAAAAGCGCAGGAGTGCCCGCGTAATCCCGGAGAATGCCCCGAAAGAGAGGGTTTCCTCCATGCCAATCTTTTTAAGCTCAGAAAGCACCATCGGCCCGATATAGAGCGGAAGTTCCCAATGGCGCTGTTCCCCCGGTTCCAATCGGATCGGCCCCAGCTCAATCCACCCCACAGCTTGAGCACCCTGGGGATGTTCCACGTGGAACAATCCGCTTGAATCACGCGGGAGTCCAATGACCACGGCTTCCGATTTCCCTTGAGAAACCACCCATTCCGGAACGGCCGGAAACGAGCGCTGCTGGCCTGGCTGAACTTTGATCCCTTCCTGTTTTTTCCCAATCCAAGCAATTCCAGCCAGATAGTGCTTGTCCTCCTCATGAAGAGCTACAAGCGGCTTGTAGACTGCCATGGAGAACCGCGTTTCGATAGGATCCGAGGAAACGTTTTGAAGCTCCAGCTCGAGCCGAAGAAGATTCGCGTGGCGCGCCGCGTCCCAGCCGATTTTCCGACGAAGAACCACAGAGGACCCCAGTTTTCCTTCGCTGATCAGCCCCGCTTGTTCGGTCTGTGTCAATAATGGGAGGGAAGCTGGCTGGCCGGCTTCGCGGATTTCCAAAAGGCCGGGATCCGCGTCCCGAATAAGCGGTTCCCCCTCCAGCTCCAAAGATCGAATACCCCCCTGCAGGGAACCCATCGAAAACAGATATGGGCCGATCGGAAAATTTTCGGTCTGTTCAACAGCGGCACCGGCCGGCGCGGTGATTTCTGGTTTTGCCTTCGCATCCGGCGAAACGGTCATTTTCGATGACGGCGGCGGAGTCAGGGTGGACCAAAAAATCAGAATCCCCATACTCAACCCTATTGCTAAAAGCAGTCGTTTTTCGTAACTCATAACTATTTTATTTTCAATATGTTATAGATTATCTTCGCCGCCGGGAACTCCGGGTCTGCACCGTACGATACGGGCGGCTCCCAGCCGAATTCCGCGAAGCAAACCATGTTTTTGGATCGCGTCAATCGCGTACTGGGAACAGCTGGGAGTAAATCGGCAGGTCTGGGGAACCAACCCGGTCCATTTCCAGCTCTGATAAAAGCGGAGGAACCCGATCGTTAGCCGTTGAAAGAAGCGATCTGCCTGCACAGCGACAGCAATTTCTCCTCGACGATCCGGTGATCGATCTCCGTCGGAATCCTGCGGACTCGAACCCCTAGGTCGAACCCCGACGGGATGCCTGCTTGGTTCTTTCGAAAAGCCTCCCGGGTCCAGCGCTTGAGCCGGTTTCTTTGAACCGCGTTGCCGGCTCCCCGGCTCATGGCGCAGCCGAGCCGGCTTCTCGCGGAGCCGTTGGCCAAAAAAACCAGGGACATCCATCCCCCCGAAAGGGTCTTTCCCCGTCGGAAAAGCAGTTCAAAATTTCTCCGTCCGGCCAAGCGTCTCGAACGATTCAATCGGGCCGACGACACGAAGGAGGGCTGGCGAAAAGCTAGGGAATGATGCTGCGGCGGCCCTTCTGGCGCCGACGTTTAAGCACCTGACGGCCGGTCCGGCTGCTCATTCGGCGGCGGAAACCATGCCGCCGCGCACGCTTAAGCCGTGAGGTGCGCGTAAGTGTTTTCTTCACGGGTGGCATTCTATCAACGGAGCATCCGCTTGTCAAACCATCGGCCCTGTGCTAGCATGCCCTGTCGTTCTTCCGCGCTCGGAATTCTATGAACTGCTTGGATCTCAATCTCTGGCACAATGCCCTGACTCATATTCAGTCGGAGCTGCCGAGTCAGGCCTACGAAACATGGTTTCAGCCGACTCGCGCGGTGGCCTCCACGTCGGATTCCCTGACGGTGGAGGTTCCGAATCTCTTCTTTCGAAATTGGCTCGCCAGCCATTACACCGAACTGGTGGATCGAACCCTTCAGTCCTTGGCCCAGTCCCGAATCCGGGTGGAATACGTCGTCTCCTCGTCGCACGCCAAACAAGAACCGCCGCCCGCTGAAACGCTTCCGCGGCCCCGGCCCGCGCGCGAAACCCGCGCAACGCCGGATTGGGTCCTGAATCCGCAATACACGTTCAATCAGTTCGTGGTGGGTCCCTCCAACCGGTTCGCGCATGCCGCCGCGCTGGCGATCAGCGAATCCCTGGCTAAGGTGTACAACCCTTTGTTCATTTACGGCGGCGTCGGCCTGGGTAAGACTCACCTGATGCAGGCGATCGGGCACCGGCTCCAGGAGTCGCATCCGAACGCCAAATGCCTCTACCTTTCCAGCGAACGCTTCACCAATCAGCTGATCACGGCGATCCAGAACCGTTCCATGGCTTCGTTCCGGGATCGGTTCCGTTCAGCGGACATTCTGCTCGTCGACGACATTCATTTCATCGGCGGCAAGGAGTCCACCCAGGAGTCTTTCTTTCACACGTTCAACGCGCTCTATGACGCCCACAAACAAATCGTTATTTCCAGCGACCGCCCGCCCAAGGAACTGCATGGCGTCGAGGAGCGCCTAGTTTCCCGATTTGAATGGGGGCTCGTGGCGGATGTTCAGCCGCCGGACCTGGAAACGCGAGTGGCCATCCTGCGAAAAAAAGCGGAGGCCCAGGGCTGCGGGGTTCCGGATGAGGTCACACTCTTTATTGCCGAGCGGATCAGTTCCAATATCCGGGAATTGGAAGGGGCCCTGAACCGGGTGATTGCTTCCTCGGTGCTGACGGGGCGCGAGATCTCTGTTTTGATGGCTCAAGATGTGCTGAAAGGGCTTGTGGCAGAAACCGCGCGGCATGTCACGGTTGAAAAAGTCCAGCGCCTGGTCGCGAATTATTTCAATCTAACCCTCTCGGATCTCAAGGGAAAGCGCAGAACACGAGAGGTTTCTCTTCCAAGACAGGTGGCGATGGCTCTCTCAAGAGAGTTTACGGAGGCCTCGTTTCCGGCTATTGGTGAGGCCTTTGGGGGGAGGGATCATGCCACGGTTTTGTATGCTTGCCATAAAATCCAGGAGGCGGAGCGTCAGGGTGGGCGCGTAAAGGAATTTCTGGGTTCCTTGCGCAGTCAATTTAAGCAGGAGCTGTGAATATCCTGTTGGAAACTGCTGTGAGTTTGCTGGGGTGTTGATTTTGTGGAGAATTTGAACAGGTTATCAACAACATCTGTTGAAACTTATCCTCCGTTCCATACAATGGTTAGATAGATTGTTCTGTTCCTGACAGCCCTTATTATTATTATGATTATTTTTATTGTAATAGGTCATAACAAGGACAAATGAAAACCGCTATTTCCAGGGATAATCTGCTAAAAGGAATTCAAACGGTTTATCCAGCCGTTCCATCACGCAGCACACTCCCTATTCTTTCTCACCTGCTCCTGGAAGCAAAAAAAGACACCCTCCAAATTACCGCGACCGATTTGGAGCTAGGGATCTCCACACAAGTCCCCGCGGAGGTTTTAGAAGAAGGATCCATCGCTATTCCAGCAAAGAGGATCCATGATCTTGTAAAAGAGCTTCCCAGCGAGGGGCTTCATCTGGGAGCCAAGAAAAACCAGCAGATGACCATTGAATGTGGGAAGCGACTCTTTCGCATCTTGGGGCTTGCCAAGGAAGAATTCCCTCATTTGCCCAGCGCCGCGGGTGGAGAACTTATTACGATTGATCAGGGTGTTCTACAGACCATGCTCACCCTGACAGCTTTCTCTGTTTCTAAGGATGAGTCCCGTTATGTTCTGACGGGCACCTTGTTTGTGACTAAGAACGGCTGGCTTCGACTGGTTTCCACGGACGGACGACGGATGGCAATGGTGGAGCGGGAAGCCAAGATTAATGGTCATGGGGAACAGCAAAGGATTGTTCCGGAAAAAGCGCTGGTGGAATTGAATCGGCTGTTGGGAGCCGGCCCCATTGTGAAGATTTCCATGAAGGAGAATCAAATCGCTTTCGATCTGGGCAGCACCCTGCTGATTTCCCGGCTGATTGAGGGAAAATTTCCAAATTATGAGCAGGTGATTCCCGCCCAGAGCCCAAATAAACTTGCGATTTCACGTGAAGAATTTCTCATGGCGGCTCGCCGGATCAGCTTGTGGTCCACGCAGGAATCTCCTTCTATTCGATTAGACCTGCGGCCTTCACAACTGGTGCTGTCCAAGCAAACGCCGGATGTGGGTGAGGCGCATGAAGAACTGCCGATTCAATATGCCGGGCCGGAATTCTCGATTGGATTCAATCCTGCCTATCTAATTGATGTGCTGAAAGTTCTACAGGATGGCCAGGTGGAACTGGAGATTCCAGGGCCGGATCGCCCAGGAGTCATTCGGACCAAAGATCATTATCTGTACATTGTCCTGCCGATGCAGCTGAACAACTGAGTTGGCGGCAAAATCCCGGCGCCCAACCCAGCTTTCCGAACTTTTGCCCGGCGCCCTGAGGATGCTCGGAGCCGCGCACCGTCCGCCGATGGAAGAAATGGCGGCGGTCTGGAAGCGGCTGGCGGGCGAAGAAGCCGCTCAGCACAGCTGGCCGAGGAGATTGGCGCAGGGGCACTTGACTATTGAGGTTGAGAATTCCGCCTGGATGTACGTATTGGGAATGAAAAAGATCGAGCTCTTGGAAGGCTGGATGGAATTGATGGGAGCGGCGCGCGTGAGGGCTTTGGGTTTTCGGATGGGAGAGAAAAA
>CAZKNC010000080.1:0-6639 GCA_964553935.1 uncultured Planctomycetia bacterium
CTGCTGATCGGCTACTGGTACGACCGGCCCAAAGCGGCCGAAGCCGGCAAGAAAGCCTTCCTCGTCAACCGGATCGCTGACTTCGGTTTCCTTGCTGGAATCCTGGTGATCTGGAACCTCTCCGGGATGGCCGGCCAGGAACGGACGCTGAATTTCCATGAGCTGGCGGAACGGCTCCCGGTGCTGATCGAGAGAGGCCTTCTTTCCTCTTCACTGTTGACCACGGCGGCGTTGTTGATCTTCTGCGGCCTCGTTGGAAAATCGGCCCAGTTCCCTCTGCATGTCTGGCTGCCGGACGCGATGGAAGGCCCCACCCCGGTTTCGGCCATGCTGCACGCGGCCACCATGGTGGCCGCCGGCGTTTACCTGATCGGCCGGACCTTTTTCCTGTTCTGGGAAGCGCCCGCGGCGCTGGAAATCGTCGCCTATGTCGGCGGATTCACCGCGCTGTTCGCGGCCTCGCTGGCACTCGTGGAGAACGACATCAAACGGGTCTTGGCGTTTTCCACGTTAAGCCAGCTTGGGTACATGGTGATGGCGTTGGGATTGGGCGGCACCGTGGCCGGCGCCTATCATCTAACCACGCATGCGTTCTTCAAAGCCCTTCTCTTCCTGGGCGCTGGCTGCGCGATCCACGCCGTGCACACCAACGACATCTGGCAGATGGGAGGACTGCTCAAAAAAATGCCGATTACCGGCTGGACGTTCGGGCTGGGATCGCTGGCGCTGTGCGGGATTTTTCCTCTCAGCGGGTTCTGGAGCAAGGACGAGATCCTGACGGTCGCGTTTCATGAAAACGTTCTTTTAGGTGTCGTGGGCACGCTCACCGCAGGAATAACCGCCTTCTACATGGGACGGGTCTTCTGCGTCGCCTTCCTGGGCGAGCCCCGTTCTCATAAGGGGCAGCACGCGCAGAGCGCAGAGGCGCCTGGCAGCGATTCCTCCAGCGCTAGCCAGGAGATGCCACCGGTCATGACAGGGCCGCTGATTGTCCTGGCGGTTTTCAGCACCCTCGGCGGCTTCATCGGAATCCCGGCTTTCCTAAGCGGCGGCCATCACGTCGGAGTACACGTGGAGTTCAATCCGACCGTCGCGGTGGTTTCCAGCTTGGTCGCCTTCACCGGACTGGCGCTGGCTTACGCGATTTACGCGCGCGGACTGCGCCCCTTTGCCGGAATCGAGCCGGCGTTCGCTCCGGTCCAGCGTTTGCTTCAGAGAAAATTCTTCATCGATGAGATCTACGGCTGGCTCAACCGGAACGTCCAACAGCGGTTCGCGATCCTCGCCGATTTGTTCGAGCGGATCGTGATCATCGGCCTCTATGTCGGCGGCGTGGCCAAGATCACGGGTCTGACCGGCTCCCTGCTGCGCCGCGCGCAAACCGGAAAGGTCCAATTCTACGCCCTGACCCTGCTGACCGGCTTGATCCTCCTCCTTTATTTCGGAAGAACATGGGCCCCGTAAGCGGAATTCTTCTCCTGCCGCTGGTCGGCGCCATGCTCCTCCTACTGGTTCCTCAGACCAAGGAGGCCTGGGTCCGCCGCATCGCGGCGGTCAGCACGCTGCTGCCCCTGCTGTTGGCTCTGCACCTGCTGTTCCATTACGACCACGCCGCAGCCGGCTACCAATGGGTCGACCGGGTTCCCTGGATCCCGGCGCTGGGCATCCAATACCAGGTGGGCGCGGACGGCATCAGCGTGGTACTCCTCCTTCTTCACATGCTGTGCAGTTTCACGGGAGTCCTGATCTCTTACCGGATTCGAGAACGGGTCAAGGAGTATTACCTCTTCTACCTGCTGCTGATCGGCGGCGTTGCCGGCGTCTTCGCTTCGCTCGATCTGTTCTTCTTCTACCTATTTTATGAGATGGCGGTGATCCCGATGTTCCCGCTGATCGGCATCTGGGGTTCCAAAGGCAAAGAGTACGCCACCATGAAACTGACGCTGTACCTCACCGCCGGCGCGGTACTGGCCCTCATCGGCCTGCTTTGTTTCTACCTGGTCAGCGGGGCCCGGACGTTTGACCTGATCTTCCTGGAACGGTTCCTCGCGCAGAACCCGATCCCCGGGGATCTCCAGCGCTGGCTCTTTCCCTTTTTGCTGATTTGTTTCGGCGTCATCGCGCCGATGTGGCCGTTCCACTCCTGGTCGCCGATGGGTCATGCCGCGGCCCCCTCCGCGGTCAGCATGCTGCACGCCGGGGTGCTGATGAAGCTCGGCTCCTACGCGATCCTGCGGATCGCGGTCCAGCTGCTGCCGGAAGGAGCCTTCGTCTGGCTTCCCTGGGTGGCCGGCCTCTGCGTCATGAACATCCTCTACGGCGGCTTCGTGGCGATGGCGCAGAAAGACATCAAATTCCTGATCGGCTATTCCTCTTCCAGCCACATGGGCTACGTTCTTCTGGGAATCGCCTGCCTGAACCCGATCGGTTTGAACGGCGCAGTACTGCTGATGTTCGGGCACGGAATCATGACGGCCCTGGCTTTCGCGGCCGTGGGCCATATCTACGACCAGACGCATACCCGCGTCACCGCCGAGTGGGGCGGGCTCGCTCGGCAGGTGCCGTTCATCTCGACCGCGTTCGTCATGGCGGCACTGGCCTCCGCCGGCCTGCCTGGTTTCGCCAACTTCGTCTCCGAACTGCTGGTTTTCTTCGCCTCCTGGAACAGCTACCGCTGGTCGTCGATGGCGGCCGTGTTCGGCATCGTGATCACCGCCTTTTACATGCTGCGCGGCGTGCGGACCGCTTTCTTCGGTCCGCTGAATCAAAAATGGGCCGATTTGAAAGACGCCACTCCATTTGAGCGGATTCCGTACCTCATCCTGCTGACCGCGCTTTTGGTGGTCGGCTGCTGGCCCCAGCTGTTGCTGGAAGTGATCTCCCCCTCCGCCGGTTCGGTGCTGTCGCACCTGACGCCGCTTCAAATGGTGGCGAAACTATGACCGGGTGGTCCCTGCTCCTTCCCGAAGGGTGGATCATCGGTCTCATCGGTTTTTTGCTGGCGCTGGACCTGCGCTGGAAGGACCAGAAACAGACGCCGCTGGGCACGATCTGCCTGATCGGGCTTCTGCCGGTTTTTCCGCTGATTCAATGGCAGGCGCTTCAGCCGAGCATGGAAGTGCTGAGCGGAATGTACCGGGTTGAACCGATCGCCTGCTTCTTCAAGGGAATCTGCGCCGCCTCCGCCCTGCTGGTCGTGGTGATGACCCGTGAGCTGGAGAGGAAGTTTGAGCGGGGCCAGGGCGAGTTCTACCTGCTGATCCTGACCGCACTGTTGGGGATGTTCTTCACCGCTTCGTCGGCGAATTTTCTGATGCTGTTCGTCTCGCTGGAGCTGATCGCCATCACCTTCTATATCCTGACGGCCTATCTGCAGACCGATCTGCGGTCGCTGGAAGCCGGCATGAAATACCTGATCCTCGGTTCGCTGGCTTCCGCTCTTTTACTGTACGGGATCGCGTTCGTTTACGGCTCCACCGGGTCACTGCAGTTCAGCGACATCCAGCAGGCGGTGCGGGCCACGCCGATCCTTCCGCCTCCGCTGTTGTTCGGCCTTCTGCTGATTCTGGCCGGAGTGAGCTTCAAAATCGCGGCGGTTCCGTTCCAAATCTGGGTGCCGGATGTCTACCAGGGAGCGCCCACGCCGGTGACCGCGTTCCTCTCCGTTGGCTCCAAAGCCACCGGTTTCCTGGTGGCCTTTCGGATCTTGGAGGAGCTGTTCCGTTTCCAGGCGGCACAGTGGTCGGGGCTGTTGGTCTGGCTGGCCGGGCTGACCATCCTGTACGGCAACCTGGGAGCGATCCCCCAAACCAACATCAAGCGGTTCCTCGGCTATTCCTCGATCGGCCACGCCGGCTATCTGCTGATCGGTCTGGCCGCCGCTTCGGTATTGGGTGCGACCGCGGTGAACTTTTATCTCTTGAGCTATCTCTTCACCAACCTGGCCGCTTTCCTGGTGGTAGCGGAGTTTTCGCGTCAGACCGGCAGCGATGAAATGGCCGATTACGCGGGACTGTCCAAACGCTCTCCGTTCCTGGCGGCGACGATGTTCATCGCGCTTTTGTCGCTGGCGGGAGTTCCGCCGCTGGCGGGATTCTTCGGGAAGTTTCTTCTGTTGATGGGGGCTTTACGGGAGGGTTATTTCTGGCTGGCGGTGATCGGCGGGACAGCGGTGGTGATCTCACTCTATTACTACCTGGGGCTGGTCAAAACGATGTACGCCGACGCGCCCAAAGATCCTTCACCCATCGCGGTGAGCCCCACCGTACGCCTGGCACTGCTGGCCTGCCTGGCCGGCATGCTCGTGATCGGCATCTACCAGGCCCCGTTCCTGGATCTCTGTCTCGCCTCCGTCCGCTCCCTCTTCGTTTAATCAACTACTTTACAGGTTGCGGCCGAGATACTTTCCTTCGATCTCTTCCAGTTCTGTGCGGGTGAACAGCTCCGCCTGCGGCACCAAGAGGAACTTGGCAACCTTTAATAGATCTTCCAAGGTCAGCGCGACTTCCAGCGTCATGCCTTTCTCGCTGGCATAAAAACGGCTCACGTTCTGGGCGGCCTCCGCAAGGGTCGCTCCATAAGCGCCGGAAGAAATATCGATGACGTCCACTTCCAGCATCAGATCTTGCGCCCACGTCCGCACCTCTTGGGCCTGCTCGGCGTCCGAAGCCAACGCCACCAACGGAATCGGCTGACCGTCGGCGGGAGCTAATCGCGCCAGAGCGCCCAACATGCGAAGCGCCTCTCCGGCCAGAATCACGACCTTCTTCGCCTCTACGGCGGACGGCACCTCCACCATCACCCGTTCTGCCACTCCGTTTTCCTCCAGCCCGGCGGTAAATACAGGCTTCCAAACTTCGTATTGCGGATCAATCACTCGATGGATGGAATCGTACCGCTCTACGGCTCGTTGAGACATATATTCTGCGGCGTGCGGTTTTCCTACGCGATCCGCTAAAGTTGCAACAAAATGGAGAAAAGCTCCCGAAAGATTCGCTACAGGAGCATCCTGGCGAAGGAGAAATTTCAAGCGGACAAGCAATGGAACGCGTCCCATTTGCTGAACCAAGGATGGAAACACCCTCCGCACCAAGGAATCCGACGGCGCGCGCCCTCGTTGCGGATCCCATATTCCGATGAGGGAAGGCAATGTTTGCGCGGGGAGATCATCCAGCATGGAGCCGAGATTTACCTGGGTCGGATCGAATTGTTCCCGAGGCGTAGTCCAGATCAACACCTGCAACGCATCCAGCCAGAATGACCATTCCTGGCCTTGCTGTTGCGCTGGAACCGTAATCCGCGGAATGCCTCCCAAACCGATCTGCCTCGCTTTGTTCTGCCTAATAAAAATGCCCCAGAGCGAATCCAACAAGAACCAAAGATGCCCTTCAAGAGATTTTGGATCCGTCAGAAAGTGATAGGCGGTGGCCTCTGACAAGTACAGGTTCTCTTGCAAAGAGGAGGCCGAGAGAAAAGCGACGGCATTTGCTTCCCACCTTCGGAGCGCCTGATCGATCTCAGCATCCTGAGGACGCTGCTCCGAAGTCATCGCCTGGACTCTTTGAACCATGGAATCCAATCGATGCAACGCCGCTGAGTTGCTCTGAGACCCTTGAGACAATATCCCCGTCATCATCTTAACCAGCTGTCCGGACATTCGTGGTGCATCCTGCCACTGCCGACTATCCAGCATAGCGCCGAGCTGATTTACATGCTCGCTCAAGCTTTCCTCTAAACCTGTTCGGATACCGCTTTGAATTTCCTCATTTCCAGCCCCAACCGGTCGGAGAGCAAAAGCAGGATGGGGTAGAAACAAAGTAAAGACGAGACGAAGCGCGGGTAGTTTTTGCGTCAGTTGATTCAAGAGATTCTCCTTCAGGACGGGTTTTATAGTCTTGCCAAAGCTTACCCGGCGCCGCCGCGGCGGTAGCGAAGAACGCAAACCACCACCGCGCTGAAGAAAAGAAGGTTGATCACCGTATAAACCTTGAAAACCACATCCGGGGATCGCAAACCCGAGGGAAGCATCGCGGCCAGGCACATCCACACACCCAGGACCCAGGACAGACTGATGTCGTCGGAGGACTTTCGGCGCTCAATCCGGGCAATCAGCGGGATGTTCCAGAACGGCAGCACGATCGCCGCGACCAATCCCAGTTTTTCAATCATCAATAGCTGCCTTCTCTAATTTTTCGGAGCGTTTCTTGAATCTCCGCATCTCGAGAGACCGTCTGGGATGCCTTCTCCTTTTCACCTTCTTTGGCAGGGCGGCCATATCCCTTTTGCTGCCACATCTGATTCAACGCATCGGGATCTTGGTCCTCCGTTCTACTCTGCTCCTCCAACAATGCTGCTTCCTCAGCCGTCAGGGGACGCCCCTGATCCACCTCCATCCCGGGAATGGAAACCGTATCCTTTTTGTGACTTTTTTCCTTTGGACCCGCTGCGAAAACAGCACCCGCCGCAAGCAGCACTCCGACACTCGCCAGCATCCAAATTGTTTTCTGGGTCCCCTGCTTCATGGAGCTCATTATACTCCGTGTGTTGTGCCATACTGAAAACATGAACCCTACCCCCTCCCTGAAGGAAGAAATGGCCAATGTGATCGTCTGCGTCGCGGGGCTTCTGCTGAGCATCGCG
>CAZKNC010000081.1:0-6602 GCA_964553935.1 uncultured Planctomycetia bacterium
GGAGGTAGTGGAAGGCCGCCTGAAGAAAGGAGATCATGTAGCGATGAGCGTGGACCCCCATCGCCGGCACAGCGTGGCGCAGAACCATACAGGGACGCACCTGCTTCACGCCGCGCTCCGCAAGGTGCTGGGTGCGCACGTGATGCAGGCCGGCTCCCTGGTGGCTCCGGACCATCTGCGGTTCGACTTTTCCCATCCGCGGAAGGTTTCTCAACAGGAGCTGAAAGCCGTGGAATCGCTGGCCAACGAGTGGGTGAAAAAGAACCCCGAGGTGAAGGTCCAGCAGATGACGCTGGAGGAGGCCCGGCGTGCTGGAGCTGCCGCGCTGTTCGGCGAAAAGTACGGGCAGAATGTCCGGGTGGTGACCATCGGGGACGTTTCCAAAGAACTGTGCGGCGGCACGCATCTGTCCGCCGGCGGCCAGGTAGGCCTGCTCACGATCGTTGAGGAAGGGTCGGTCGCGGCCGGCATGCGGCGCGTCCAGGCATTGACCGGTCGGGAAGCCGAGCTCTTTCTAAAGTCGGAAGCGGTCCGATTGAGCGAGGGAAAAGAGCGCTCCTTAAAGCGGGCCGAGGAAAAGGAGCGGGAAGATCAGCTTCAGAAACAGAAGGTGAAGGAAGCTCAAGCGCAGGCGAAACAGGCCGCGCGGGAGAAGGTCGGGGCCTTCTCTTTTTTCGGGGTAAAGTTTGATCAGCCGATGGGTCCAGCGGCGCTGCGTTCTTCCGCCGATGTGATCCGGCAGTCGGATCCGGAGGCGGTCCTTTTCTTGGCCGATGGAGAGGGGTTTTGCGTGGCCAGCTCCGGTGGGACCGCGCAAAAACAGGGGATCGGCGCGCAGCAGCTGCTGAACTTGGCGACGGAGATCGCCGGCGGGTCCGGCGGCGGGCGCCCGGACATGGCGCAGGGCCGTTTGAAAGAACCGGCTCGGTTTGCCGAGGTCCGGGGACAGATGGTGAAGTTCATTCAGGAGCGTTCCAAATGAGAGTGATCCGGGTGGGAAGTCAGGAATGGGAGAGACTGGTCCGGCGGGGATTTGTCCGCCGCGTCCGCGTGGAGGACCGCGTCCGCCGGATCGTCGAGGCGGTCCGCACCGAAGGGGACACGGCACTCATTCGCTACACGCGCCGGTTCGACCGGGTCAAGCTGACTCCCCGGACGCTTCGGGTGACCGAGGCCGAGGCCTCGGGCGCGTTTCAGAACATCAGCCCGGAATTTGTCGCTTCCCTGAAGAAGGTGATTGAGAATATCCATCGGTTCTATCGCCGGTCGGTCAAACGGCCGTGGCGGGTGAAAGGCGAGAACGGCGTGGTGCTGGGAGAGCATCCGGTGCCGCTGGATCGGGTGGGGGTTTACGTTCCCTCCGGGACCGCGCCGCTGGTCTCCACAGTGTACATGACCGTGGTGCCGGCCAAGATCGCCGGCGTGAAGGAAATCATCCTGGTGACTCCGCCCAAGCCGGACGGGTCGATCGATCCGCATATTCTGGTGGTGGCCAGTCTGCTCAAGGTGTCGGCGGTGTATAAGGTGGGGGGCGCCCAGGCGATCGCGGCTCTGGCGTTCGGCACGAAGACGATTCCTCAGGTGGATAAGATCGTCGGGCCCGGCAATGCCTACGTTACGGAAGCCAAACGGCAAGTGTTCGGCTACGTCGACATCGACATGCTGGCCGGTCCGACTGAGATCGCCGTGATCGCCAACCAGCATTCCGATCCGGAGTATGTGGCGCGCGACCTGGAAGCGGAGCACGAGCATCACCAGGGATTGGCGATCCTGATCACCACCTCCAAGGCGCTGGCTAAGATCATCCGCCAGAAAGTTTCGCGCGGATACATTGTGATGGCCAGGAGTCTCGACGAGGCGGCGGAAATCGCCAACGCGCTGGCTCCGGAACACCTGGAGCTGCAGATCAAGCGGCCGGAAGCGCTGATCCGCAAGATCAAGAACGCCGGGGCGATCTTCACCGGTGATTATTCGCCTGCGTCGGTGGGAGATTATGCGGCCGGACCCAGCCACGTCCTGCCGACCGGCGGATCGGCCCGGTTCTTTTCCGGGTTGGGGGTGGGGGAGTTCATGAAGGTCAGCCACGTGATCAGCTATTCCCGCAAGGCGCTGGAAAACGACCGGGAGATGATCGAGCGGCTGGCTAAAATCGAAGGGCTGCCCAAGCACTGGGAATCGGTGGCCGCCCGTTTCAACGGGGTCTGACAATGGCTCGCGATGCGGCGATTGAGCGGAACACTAAAGAGGTTCGGATCCGCGGCCGCCTGAACCTGGACGGTTCTGGCAAGGCCTCTGTTTCCACCGGCATCCGTTTTTTGGATCACATGCTGGAACTGACGGCCAAGCACGGACTGTTGGATCTGCGCCTGCAGGCGAAAGGGGACATCGACATCGACCTGCACCACACCAACGAAGATCTCGGACTGGCCCTCGGAGAAGCGTTCCGGCGGGCGCTGGGCGAGAAGCGCGGTATACGGCGCATGGGTCATGCCTTTGTGCCGATGGACGAAACGCTCGCGCGGGTGCGTGCGGTCGTGGATTTGAGCGGTCGGCCTTCGTTCCATTGGGATTGGGCCGCGAAGGTTCCATCGGCCCATTACCGTGGGAAACAGTCCTACGGTCTCAGTGACGCGCGGCATTTCCTGGAGAGCTTCGTGAACCGGAGCGGGATTACCCTGCACATCGACGTCTTGAAAGCGGGTGGGGACATTCATCACCTGCTGGAGAGCGTGTTCAAGGCACTGGGCCGGGCCCTGCGCGCGGCGGTGGAGAAAGACCCGCGCGTGAAAGGGGTCCCTTCCACCAAGGGAAAGCTGTGATTGCGATCGTCGATTACGGAATGGGGAATCTTGCTTCCGTCCGGAAGGCCTGCGCGTTCCTGGGCGTCCCGGCGACGGTGACTTCCGATCCGGGCCGGCTGGCTCGTGCTCGTGGGTTGATCTTTCCCGGGGTGGGCGCGTTCGGCGCGGCGATGCGGGAGTTGAAGAAACAGCGGCTTCTAGCACCCATCGTCGGATCCGTGAAAGAAGGCAAACCCTTCCTGGGTCTTTGCCTTGGGCTCCAGCTTCTGTTCGAGGCCAGCGACGAGGCCCCCGGTGTCAAGGG
The DNA here is from genome assembly GCA_964553935.1 of uncultured Planctomycetia bacterium. Lineage (GTDB taxonomy): Bacteria > Omnitrophota > Gorgyraeia > 1-14-0-20-64-10 > 1-14-0-20-64-10 > CAZKNC01. The sequence continues at coordinate 3,106 of CAZKNC010000081.1, forward strand.
ACTCGGCCTTTTACCGGGGCGGGTTCGTCGGCTTCCGCGCCGCAAGGGATTGAAAGTGCCGCACATGGGTTGGAACCAGATTAAAGCAGTGAAGAGTGAAGAGTTAAGAGTGAACCCTTTGTTGAAGAGCGTCCCGGACGGAGCGTTTATGTATTTCGTTCACAGTTACGCCGCGGATCCGGAGGAGAGAGATGTTGTTTCGGCGGAGACCGACTACGGCGGCCGGTTTCCCTCCGTGCTTTGGAACGGCGGGCGGCTCTGGGCCACGCAGTTTCATCCTGAGAAGAGTCAGAAGTGGGGGTTGAAAATCCTGGAAAATTTCCTAAAGGTGAACTCATAATCATCATTCCGGCAATCGATTTGAAGGGCGGCAAGGTGGTTCGGCTGGTCAAGGGGGATTTCTCTCAGGAGATCGTTTACGGAGAGGATCCCGTGGCGGTGGCTCGGCAATGGGCCGGCCAGGGAGCCCAGCGCCTGCACGTGGTCGACCTCGACGGCGCGCTCACCGGCTCTCCGCGCCATCTTGAAATCGTCGGTAAGATCGCCAAGGCGGTTTCGATCCCGGTGCAGACCGGCGGCGGCATCCGGACGCTGGCGGCGGTTTCCCGCTACTTGGAAGCCGGGGTCGCGCAGGTGATCGTCGGCACGAAGGCCTGCCTGGACGAGGCCTTCGTCAGCAAGGCGGTCCAGACGCACGGCGATAAGATCGTCGCCGCGGTTGACGTGCGGGAAGGCCGCGTGGCGATTGAAGGGTGGGTCCGTCATGAGCTGATGAAGCCGGTTCCTCTGCTGCAGCGATTACTGAAACAGGGAGTCAAAGGCATCGTCTATACGGATACCAGCCGGGACGGCACCATGAGCGGGCCGGCGGTCGAATCGCTCAAGGAGGTGCTGGCCACGGTAGGGAAGAAAGCCGCCGTGATCGCCTCCGGCGGAATCAGCTCTCTGGAAGATCTGCTCACTCTGAAAAAGCTTGAGCCGGAGGGATTGACCGGCGTCATCGTGGGCCGGGCCCTCTACGATGGGAAAGTGGACTTGAAAACTGCCCTGGAAAAATGCTCGCCAAAAGGATCATCCCCTGCCTCGACATCCAAGCTGGCAGGGTCGTCAAAGGGATCCGCTTCCTAAAACTCCGGGACGCCGGCGACCCGGTTGAAGCCGCCCGTCGGTATGACGCCCAGGGCGCCGATGAGCTGGTCTTTCTGGACATTACCGCTTCTTCGGAAGGGCGCAGAACCCGCGTCGAATTGGCCCGGCGCGTTTCCGAGGTGCTGTTCATCCCGTTCACGGTGGGAGGCGGAATTGGTTCGCTGGAAGAGATCCGCGGCCTGCTGGCGCAGGGATGCGACAAGGTTTCCATCAACAGTTCCGCGGTTCGCACGCCGAAGCTGATCACCGACGCCGCGCGCCGGTTCGGAAGCCAGTGCGTGGTGGTGGCGATCGACGCCAAGCGCAGAGGGAAACGATGGGAAGTTTATGTGCGCGGCGGGCGCACCCCAACCGGCCGGGACGCGGTGAAATGGGCCCGAGAAGCGGCGGACCGCGGGGCCGGAGAAATCCTGCTCACTTCCATGGATCGGGACGGTACGAGGGACGGCTATGACCTGGCGCTCACCCGCGCGGTAGCGGAGTCGGTTCCGGTTCCGGTGATTGCTTCCGGCGGCGCGGGCACCTTGAAACACCTGGCCGACGGCGTTACCAAGGGCAAGGCCGACGCGGTATTGGCCGCATCCATATTTCATTACGGCACGTACACGATCGCTCAAGCGAAACGGTATCTCAAAAAACGAGGAATCCCGGTACGAGAATGAAAAGCTGGATTGATCAGATCAAATTCGATGAGAACGGGCTGGTCCCCGCGGTCATTCAGGATGCCTGGACCCGGGACGTGCTCATGGTGGCCTACATGAACCGCGAGGCGGTCGAGAAGACGCTCAGGACCAAGAAGACCCACTTTTATTCCCGTTCCCGCAGGAAAATGTGGCTCAAAGGGGAGATCTCCGGCCACATTCAGAAGGTGAAAAAAATAGCGCTCGACTGCGACGGAGACTGCCTGGTGGTCGCGGTGACTCAGATGGGCGGGGCCTGCCACACCGGCTACCGGACCTGTTTTTTCCGCCTGCTGAAGAACGGCAGGAGCTGGAAAGAGACCGGCCGCAAGCTGTTCGATCCCGACAAGGTGTACGGGAAGGGGCAGTAAGTAGTGAGTAGTAAATAGTTAGGAGGGAGGAGTTGGAGTACAAACCGTCGCTGAAAGAATTTCTAAAACTTGCCAAGCGCGGGAACGTGGTTCCCGTCTATCGCCAGATCCCGGCCGATTTCGAGACGCCGCTGACCGCTTATCTCAAACTGCAGGGGAAGGGGCCGGCTTATCTGCTGGAGTCGGTGGAGGGGGGAGAGCGTCTGGGCCGCTACTCGTTCATCGGATCGGAGCCGTCCTTGCTCCTCTCTTCCAAAGGGCGGCGGGTGGAATGCGTGTCCGGCGGAAAAAAGCGGCAATGGACGACCGAGACCGACCCGTTTGGCGAGCTGGAAAAAATCATTCGTCCTTATCGCGCGGTGGATCTGCCGGAGCTGCCTCGGTTCTCCGGCGGGCTGGTCGGATTCGCCGGGTACGACACGGTCCGTTTCCTGGAGCCGGTTGGATCGGAGAAGCCGGACACGCTCGGCGTGCCCGACAGCGTCTGGATGCTCAGCGATTCCGTGGTGATCTTCGATCATCTGGAGCATCAAATGAAGGTGGTGGCCAACGCGATCATTCCGGCCGGGCCGGTCTCCGCCCGCCAGGGGCGGGCCAAGGCCGCCTACGCCCAAGCCGTCCGGCGGATCGACCGGATGATCGGCCGCCTGCAGAAACCGCTTTCACTCCATTACTCTGCGGCTGCTCGACGGCGGAAGGCCGGGCCGTTCGCGGTTCGCGCGAACATGAGCCCTGCACGGTTCACGCAGTCGGTTCGCCAGGCCAAGCGGGCGATCGCGCAGGGAGAGGCCATCCAGATCGTGCTGTCCCAACGGTTCGAGACGCCGGTTTCCTGCCGGGGTTTTGACATCTATCGGGCTTTGAGATCGGTCAATCCATCCCCCTACATGTTTTATCTGAATCTGGGCGATTTCTCGCTGGCCGGCTCTTCTCCGGAGATCCTGGTCCGGTGCGAGGAAGGAACGGTCGAGGTTCGCCCCATTGCCGGCACGCGCCGCCGCGGCAAGACTCCGGCGGCCGATTCGGCGATCGAGGAAGGGCTCAAGCGGGACCCGAAGGAGCGGGCTGAGCACATTATGCTGGCCGATCTGGGCCGCAACGACGTGGGCCGGGTCTGCGAGTACGGGTCGGTCCGGGTGAGCGATCTCATGACGGTGGAACGGTACTCCCATGTGATGCACTTGGTCAGCGACGTGACCGGCCGCCTGCGCAAGGGCAAGAACGCATTTGACGTTCTGCGGGCCTGTTTCCCCGCCGGGACCGTGACGGGCGCGCCCAAAGTACGGGCGATGCAGAT
>CAZKNC010000082.1:0-4937 GCA_964553935.1 uncultured Planctomycetia bacterium
GGGCCGTGCAGGGTTCGAACCTGCGACCTTGGGATTAAGAGTCCCCTGCTCTGCCAGCTGAGCTAACGGCCCTAAGAAACATTCCACCCGCCCCGTGGTGGTCGCGATGCTCCACCGGAGCATCGCCTAAATTGAAGGGCACGGGGCTCCCTTCGAGTCTCCTGCACCAGCTACAGCGCGCCCGGGGAGACTCGAACTCCCAACCTCCAGGTTCGAAGCCTGTCACTCTATCCAATTGAGCTACGGGCGCAAAGAATGAAGGCTGGGCGGGTAGACAACCGTCAAGGATAACATGCCCGCTTCAGCATTTCCACCTCGGAGGGGGTGAGCAAACGGCCTTTTCCAGGCGGAAGAGCTCCGAGCCGCAGGGGACCCAGCGCGATCCGGCAAAGCGAGAGAACCCGGTACTCCAGCACCTCAAACATCCGCCGGATTTCCCTTTTTTTGCCCTCTTTGAGCTCCAAACGGAACTCCTTCGGGCCGATCCGCTCCACTTTCTCAGCCCGGGCTGTCCCTTCTTCCAGCCGGATGCCGCTTAAAAGCTCGGTTTTCGCCTTAGGATCCAGCGGGCGGTCCAGTTTCACCTGGTACCATTTGCCGACTTCGTAGCGGGGATGCGTCAGCCGGTTGGCCAGCTCGCCGTCGTTGGTAAAAAGGAGCAGTCCGGTCGAGTCCCGATCCAGCCGGCCGACCGGAACTACACGAGCCGGAAGCGGCGGAAGCAGTTCGTAGACGGTTTTTTCGGCGTGGGGATCGGCGGCGGTCGTGGTGTAGCCGGCCGGCTTGTGGAGCACGAAGTAAATGTGGGTTTGGAACGACAGCGGCTTGCCGCGGAAGGTCAGCCGGTCCTTGGTCGGATCCACCTGCCGACCGAGATCTCGGACGATCTCGCCGTTGACCGCCACCTCTCCGGCCGTCACATGGAGTTCACCCTTGCGGCGGGAAGCTACCCCCGCCAGCGCCAGCGCCCGCGCGATCCGCATTTATATAGTTTCTACCTATTTACGAACAACTACACCAGAAACTATATAAAGGTCGACACAGTGGTGCTCCCGCCAGACCGCGTCGATCTTCACGCGTGAAAACCGATCCGCCGGCGGTGCGGTTCCGGCCGTTCCATCAGTCTTCGGATAGCGTCAAAGACAACCCTGAATTTGGCGTCATACGTTCGTTCCAGATCGTCAAACCTGCGGGCAAGATCTTTATGGGCAGCTAGGATTTCTCTAAGCTTGACGAAAGCTCGCATGATGGCGATATTGACCATGATCGCCCGTTTGCTACGAAGCACGCTGGAGAGCATCGCAATGCCTTCTTGGGTGAAAACGTAGGGAAGAAACCCGCCTAAATGTTTCTTTGAAGGTATCGCATTTTGCGATACCAGGATTTCCGTTTCCTCCTCACTAAGCTGAAACATGAAATCCCGAGGGAACCGATCACGATTCCTTTTAACTTGCTCTCGAAGGCGGATGGATTTTACACCATAGAGTTCGGCCAAATCACTGTCCAGCATTACCTTGTGCCCGCGAAATAAAAGGATCCTATTTTCAATTTGTTTGATAGACGTGACGTAGCTCATGGGATATAGACATTATTCTACTATAGGTCGCCCAGCGGGAAATAAAATTTTTCAGTGCAGGATTAGCCAGCGCCAAGGCACGCGCGATCCGCATGGAAATATTCTATTAAAGGTACTGTCCCACTTGTTCCGAGATTGCTGCCTCGGCCATTCGAGCGAATGATTCCGGCTCGGCAACGCCAAGGAACTTCGCCACTTCCAGAAGCGCTTCCAGATCTCGGACCACCAGTGGGATGAGCCCGTTTTCGCTGGCGTAATACCGGCTGATCATCTGAAGGGCTTGGGGGACATTCCCTTCATAGGGTGCGGCCGAGACGTCGATCACCTCGGCGTTCAACCCCAGATCCGATGCCCAGCGCCGGATCTCTCCGGCCTGGTCGGCATTTTCCGCCAGGGCCACCAGCGGGATCGGCTGGCCGTCGGCCGGTTGAAGCCAGGCCAGCGCCCCCAGCATCCTCAGCGCCTCAGGCGCCAGGATCAGCACCTTCTTCGCCTCCACTACCGACGGAATCTCCAAGAGTCCGCCTTCCGCCTTCTCCTCCAATCCGCCCGCCGATGGTTCAATGGCGGCCTTGTCAGCGCCCCACGTTAGGTTGGTGTGATCCATCATGCCGGCGAAGATCGCCGGAGTGACCGGCAACTCTTCCACGCCAGCGGATTGCGCGCGCCACCAGGCCAGATGGCGACCGATCCCCTCCTCGAACGGAGTCAAAATGTCCTTCATTCCCAGCAAACCCAGATCGCCGTCCGCGGGATTCGGCTGTTTTGCAAGAATCGGCGGGCCGTTTACAAAACGGACTGTTCGTCCCAGGTCTTTTTCCAAGCCCACCACATCCGCAATTGTTTTGACCATTTCCGCGTTGGAAATCCACGGCCCGCTCACGGATAAAACCACTTTCCCGGCAGGCAGATCGGCCGCGGCCGCCCGGTGCATCATCTGCACGACATCATCAATGTAGGTAGGGGCAACGGAATCATCGAAGATCTTCTGCTGAATTTGCCCGTCCGCTTCGCTGAATCCATCGGCATGCCCCGCGGCCGTCAATTGCCATGGCTGATATCCCTGGGCCCGAATCGCTTCGTATACTGCCATGAAACGCTGAATCCTCCGAGCGGCCTGACGGGGAGACTGCCGCGCATCCCAAATCGGCGGACCCAATCCCTGCCCGGGTCCATAAACATCGGAAATCTTCAGAACTCGGATGTCTTTGCCATCCTCCCGGCCAATGATCTCCAGAATCCGTTCGCCAAGAAGTTTGGAGTAGGCGTAGCTGGATTGCTCCGCGTAAGCCACTTCCTCCGGATTGGCAGGCCCTTTGGAAAATTTTCCGGGAGGGAGCGCGTGTAAATCCTGCTCGACGAAAGAGGTTAATTTATCCCTCGTTGGAACCCTCTCCCCCAGCGAACGGACCCAATTCACGTAACGCCTGGCGCGGTGGTCGATCTCCACACTCAGAGCCCGCGCGTCCCCTTCCGAAAGTCGGGCAAACATGTAGTCACCGGCGTTGCTGGAGCTCCAAACCAGCCGCTGGTCTCTGCCGAGCGCTTGGCCGATCAGCACGGCGCTAATTCCGTTCTGCAGCAATTCGTCGGTCAGCGCCGCTGGCCTGCCGCCCGGTAGATGCTGCCAAGCCAGACCCGCCGTATCCATCACCACCTTGGCACCGCGGATGAGCTCCCGAACATCTGTTAAATCCAGATGATTCCCCCGAACAAGGGTGAGCTTACTCAAACCCGGCAAATCTTCGACCTGGTCACGAAACCGCTGGAGTTCCTGTGTCGTGATGGCTTTCACCTCACCCACGACACCCGCCCATTGACTCAACAACTGCTGAAGGTATCGGCTGCCTACAAAACCACGGCCGCCGAGCACCGCGACGGAAGCCCCCTGGTAGTAATCGCTCACCCGCCGATCCCACTCCTCCTCCAACCCGGCGTTGGCAACCACTTCGGCCCAGATGCCGTCCCATCCTTCTTTCGCGCCGATGCGCAGGTAATAGGTCTGGCGATCCACCTCGTCGCCGAAAATCCGGCGCATTTCAAATTCCAAACCGCGGACCGCATCAGGGTCGGTGAGCGGATTGCCGGCCATCTTCGCCGCCAAAGTCGCCGGACGCGGGTCATCGCGATCTTTGTAAATTTCAAATGCCTCGATGCCGTGCTCGCGAGCTGCCGCGATCAAGCCGTTGAAAGAAATCTGCGAGCTCTTGAGCCGGTCCTTGGAGCTGTCGCCTTCCTCTAACCCGGTGGAAGGAGCTAGTCCCAGAACCTGCCTGCGCTCGAGGATAAGTGTCTTGTGCTGCTCCCGGAATTGTACGGCGCGCACGTAGTGTTCGCTTGGCTGAAACTCAATCCGGCGTGTGAGCATCAGGAGGTCGGCGTAGGTTTGTTCCAGTTCCGCTAATCGTGACAGCGCCATCAATCGTTCGTGCGGATCCTGCGACAGAATCAGCGGCTCCAGAATCTGCTTTGCGAACTCATAAGAAGCGTGGCCGTTACCTTGCCCGATCAGTCTCAGAATCGCTCTCGCATTTGGACCCTCCGCAAGGATAGTCTGCGCGATGGCTTCATACAGGAAAAGGTAGGCTTGTTCTACCCGCTGGGATTGCTCGATTTCCTGGCGATTTGGACCGAGCGCTGCGATTTTTCCGTAAGCATCGGCGATCAGCTCATGCGCAAGCGCCAAGCGATGATAGAAATCCCGGCTGTTTAATTGGGCCTGTTCACGAAAATTTCGAATGGTAGACTCTGCGGCCGCAATACCGACAACTCCGGGAAGCGCCGGATCGGTTGCTCCTGTACTTATAAGCTCTCGGATTACAATTCGCATAAAATCCCGGGCAATCTCAGCGGATTTATCCCAAGACATCCGGCCCAGCAGAATCCTGAGTACTGTTTCCGGATTGGCTGCCGGGTTGGTCCAATTTTCCCGGATCATCTTCATAAACTGCGCTCTCACCTTTCCGGCTGAAGAGGAATCCCCGGACAAAACCACCGCCAACAGATCGGACACTTTCTGTTCGTCCGGCAGCCAAGATAAAGCGCTTAGGAACTGCGACCTCTGAGCCGGCCGGAAATTCTTGAGACCGATTTCCAAATCTTTCAGCCGTTTTTGCTCATTGGTCTCCGCTTGAAAAGCACGGAGGAGATCCAGAACGTCCGAATCCAACTCCTCCACCCCGGCGGTGGGAATATCTTTCGCAAGAACTTGACCGATCGGAGCGTCTTCGTAAGGTTCCTTAGGAATATGCATTCGCTCCACCATTTTAACGAACTCGATCTCTTGCATGACAGACAGTACGGAGTTATTGAAAGGCGCGGACTCTCCCCCGGCTATTAGAAAAGTGCCGGCTCTTTGTGC
>CAZKNC010000082.1:4947-6588 GCA_964553935.1 uncultured Planctomycetia bacterium
GGTTTTCAATGCTGCTCGCTACAACATCATTCTCTCTTGGGACAATCGCAGTCACTACTTCTAGGTCCGGTCGCAATCGCCGAACGACTTCCGCCAGCTGAGCGACACTGTCTTCTTCAGCCCCAATAACCAAGACCCGTCTGGAAATTCCAGTGCTTTCCTCCAGTCCGGCCTCCGGCTCTTCGACAAGCTCAGGACGAACGGAGGGGGGAAGGGTTGCAACAACAAGGATGCGCTGAACTCCCCGAGGGTTTAGGAGCGTAATCGCGCCCTTTCGTTGGTCGATGAGCTGGTAGGTAATCCCCCGGGGGGCTCCCAAATCAATAAATTGCCCGATCTCGCGTAGAATAACTCCCACAAGCTCATCGGTTTTTTGGGAATTTTTAGCCAGTGCAATGATGCTCCCTCGTAAGGACAAATCCCTTAACCAGTTCGGGACTGCTCTAGAAAACTCTAAGGGAACAGCCTCTGGAAATTTGATTTCTAGAGTCTGAATGCCGTCTCTTTTCCACTCTGGAACGCGAGCTTTCAATTCATCCGATAAATCGTCGAACTTCCCTTGCCAGAGAACAACATCCGTTTCCTCCAGCCCGGCGCGGGGAGGGAATCGCTGCAGGTCCACTTTTCCTTCCGAGCTGATCGTTAAGATCGCCGCCGCGCCGAAATTCCTGAAAATGGACGGATCCCGGACCTCCCCCTCCCCAAAGGCCGCCTCAGCGCCCTCGGAAGAAGGGAACACCACAATCTGCCGGTCCATGGCCTTCACCCAACCCGGCCGGTTGGGAGGCTGGACCTCGATGTGAAAACCCGCTCGGCCCTTTTCATTGATCTCTGAAATCACTTGAGGGTAATAGAGGTCCGTCTGCAGGTAAGCGACCGCGAACATTCCTTTCATTTCCGGAGGGAACTGGACGTACAAACCCGATGGAGTCATCGTCGCCTGTTCGGGCATGGGTGGGTTGAATTGGAGGTAGTATTGCTCGGCGATCTCATCCTGGAAATAGTAGGCAGCGGCTCCGCCCGCTATTCCAAGCAGGATGGCCGCCGTAACGAGGGTTTCCTTATGGCGAGACCACCATCCCTTGAACCCGCGCTCCTCCAGTCCGGTCCTTCGACTTAGCTCAGGACGAGCGGAAGGGGCTGGGGAAGATTGCGGAGCGGAAAGACCAAAAGTATCGGCAATAGGACGGACAATCGTGGACAAGACCGCTTGGCCGGGGTCCCGCTGATCCAAGAGGGCCAACCGCAGTTTTTCTTCCAGCCCGCTTTCGGCGTTCGACTCCGTACGCAGGGCGTAAGCAGGGTTGGGCAAAAGAAGGGCAAAGGCCAAAAGAAAGACCGACAGTTTTTGCGTGAAGAGATTCATGAGATTTGTGAGGGAATGAACTTAAGGATACCCACTCCGACGGCGGGCGTCAAGAGTTCCTGGTGATTTTTATCTGGAATTACGTACGACTTACCTCTCGCAAGAAAATGCCGTGGTCATCCTTTCGGACAGCCACGGCTTCAAGGAGCGGCCCCCACTTACAGCAGCGGGGACTTTCCAGGACGCGTTCGCTCAAGCGAACATAAAAACTTAGAAGTGGTAGCGGGGCCAGGATTTGAACCTGGGACCTTCAGGTTATGCATCCCACTTCGGCT
>CAZKNC010000083.1:0-6582 GCA_964553935.1 uncultured Planctomycetia bacterium
GGATCATCCAGGAGCAGGAGGGGATGCCTTTCTTCCGGACCGTAGAGAAAGTCCGGAAACTGGCCAAGGCCAGCCGCCTGCCTGCCGGTCAGGCAGGGGCCGGTTCCGCCGGAGAGATCCAGGATCTGCGCCGCCTCATTGAAAAACTTCCGTACACTCAGGCGTTCCGGCTGGCGCGGGCGTTTACCATTTATTTTCAGCTGGTGAACCTGGCTGAGGAAGCCCAGCGGATCCGCCGCATCCAGTGGTACGAGTCTCAGCCGGGCCAGCATCTGGAGATGTCGATGGCTTGGACCGTTCACCGCTTGAAGTCGGCGCAGGTTTCGGCGAAGAAACTGAATAAACTGTTTCGGGAAGCGCAGGTGATGCCGGTCCTGACCGCGCATCCTACCGAAGTCCGCCGCCGCACCACCATGGACCACCTGGCCGACATCGCCGGCGCACTCGAGATCTGGCACAACCCGCTGTCGACCCCCTCTCAGCGGAACCAGCAGGAGAGCTTGATCCGGGGCAGTTTGGAGATCCTTTGGTCCACCAACGAAGCCCGGCAGCGGAAGCTCACCGTGGCCGATGAGGTTTCTCAGACCTTGTTCTTCGTGGAACGGACGATTTTAAGGATTATCCCCCAGCTGTACGACCGCCTCCAGGCCCTGGCGCAGTCTCTCGGCGAGCCGGCAGGAACCCCTCTCCCCACCCTCCTGCGGTTCGGATCCTGGGTAGGGGCCGACCGGGACGGCAATCCCCAGGTGAATCCCGAGGTGACGTGGGAAACAGCCCGCTCCCACCGTTCGCTGATCCTGCAGTTCTACCGGAACCGCCTCGAAGATCTGATCCGCCGGTTCAGCCAGGCGGAGAATCTCTCGCGCATCAGCGCGCCGCTGCGCGCCTCGATCCTTCGAGATCGGAAAGAGCTGACCGAGGCGGCCCGTCAGCTGGTTCGCTATGAGGCCTCGGAACTGTACCGGAAGAAACTCTCCTTCATCCATACGCGGGTGATCCGCGCACAAACCGGAGAACCGGGCGGCTATCCCTCGGCGGAGGCGATGGTTCAGGATCTCCGGCTGATCGAGGAAAGTCTTCGGGTCCGAGGCAGCCGCTATGCCGTGACGGAGATCCAGCAGTTGATCCGGCAGGTAGAGACGTTCGGTTTCCATCTGGCTCAGCTGGAGTTCCGGGAGCACCGGGACCGGATCCTGCAGCCGATTGCGGAAATTCTTCCCCGGATCCTCAAGCGGCCGGCGGCGTACGGGAGTCTTCCCGAAGCGCGCCGGCAGGCGCTCCTGCGGTCGAGGAAAGTGCTGGAACATCGCGAGCCGGACTCGCTGGATCACCGCCGGTTGTCGCCGGTGGCTCTGGATGTGATTCGGCAGTTCCAGACCATGCGCAAAATTCAGCAGGAGCTGGATCCGCTCCTGGCCAAGACGTATCTCGTCAGCATGACTCAAGCCCCGAGCGATTTCATGGCGGTCCTGGCCCTGGGCGCCTGGACCGGGTTGGGGAATCGCTTCGACGTGGTCCCCTTGTTTGAGACTATTCCGGACTTGGTCCGTTCGCGCGACGTCATGACCTTCCTGTGGAAGGAGCCGACCTATCGCCGGTATTTAGCCGCGCGCGAGTTCCGCCAGGAAGTGATGCTGGGTTACTCCGACGCCAACAAGGACGGCGGGTATCTGGCCGCCAACTGGGCTCTTTATCGGGCGCAGGAACAGCTGGTGGAAGCGGCCCGACGGGCGGGCGTTAAACTGATTCTCTTCCACGGCAAGGGAGGAACCATTGATCGGGGCGGGGGACTCAGCCACCGGGCCATTCTCGCTCAGCCGTTCGCCGCGCCCGGCGGGCGGATCAAGCTCACCGAGCAGGGAGAGGTGGTGGCGGCCAAGTACAGCCACCCGGTCATCGCCCGGCGCAACATCGAACAGCTCTTGAGCGCCGTGCTGTTGGCGAACCTTCTTCCGCCGGCCCGCGTGGGGGACCGACAGCTCCGGCGCTGGGAAGAGATGATGGAAGAGCTGGCCCGCGCCTCCGAGCGGGCTTACCGCGGTTTCGTTTTCGAGAACCCCGACTTCATTCCCTATTACATGCAGGCCACCCCGATCCAGATTTTGCTGGAACGGCCGGTGGCCGGAACCCGGCCCGGCGCCCGGCCCGGCACCGAAGGGCGCTCCAAAGGAACCCTCCCTTTGAAATCACTCCGGGCGATTCCCTGGGTCTTCAGCTGGATCCAGTCCCGCCACATGCTTTCCTCCTGGTACGGGATCGGATCGGCCATTGAGAATTTCCGCCAGAGGCATGGCCCCGCCGGCGTCAAAGAGCTGATCGTCATGGCCCAGAACTGGCCGTTCGCCCGGGTTCTTTGGGAGAACGCGCAGGCCTCTCTGGCCAAGGCCGACTTGCGCATCGCCAGCCAGTATGCCGGGCTGGTCCAGCCGGCCGGCCTGCGCCGCCGCGTTTTCGGGCAGATCCGGGCCGAATACGCCAAGACGGCGCAGGGGGTCCTGGTGGTCACCGGCTGTCAGGAACTGCTGGAGACTCAGCCGGTCCTGCGAAATTCCATCGTCCTGCGCAATCCTTACGTGGATCCGCTCCACGTCCTGCAGGTCCGCTGTCTGGAGGAAATCCGCCGCAGCAGGGCGCAGGAGCGCTGGATGGAACTTCTGCGCTTGACGGTCCACGGCATTGCCTACGGCATGAAATCGACTGGATGAAGCTATTGTTTTGTGGTACAGTTATCTTTGGGAGTAAATATAAAATATAGTTAGAAATGGACGAGCGGCGTTCGACTATCCGGGTCCCCGTCGGGCTGGAGGGGACGTATCAACGGCTGGGCGACCTTTCCGGACCCCGGTTGGGGATCACGGAAGACATCAGCCTGGGAGGGCTGCGCCTTTCCTCGGCTTCTCCGCTTCAAGCCGGCGATCATGTGGCGATTGAGATGAAACTGCCCCAGCAGGGAGCGGTTTCCTTGAAGGGTTTGGTAGTCTGGTCCCGCCAGATCGAAGAATCCGGCCAGAGAAATTACGAATCAGGCCTGCGCTGGGATGAGGTCGACGCCCACGCTCAGGCGCGCCTGAACGCGTTCGTGACCGGTTTTACCCGTTCCCGTTCCTATTTCAGCGCGTCGGCGGGCATGATGCCCGCTTCTCGGGTTCGCTGGGAACTCTCAGTCGGGATCGCGCTGACCCTCTTCGCCGTTGCTTTCCTGGGATTCATGCAGTGGGCGGAGCATCGCCGCCTGGCGGCTGAGGTGGAATCCCTGAACCAGACCGTCGCGGTGTATCAGCAGGCGCTTCGCTCTTTCCCTCAGTAAGAAACTTCTTCAATCCCACGGCAGTCCGATATCAGCCACCACCACGCGGCCTGTCCAGCCCCGTGAGGCGGGCCGGCTAAAAGCTCGTTTGGGGCAGGCCAGCGTCACGGTCCGGGTGGCGCGCACGCAGACCCCCAGCGGTTTGCCCGTATCCGCATGCATCCCCGATGGAATATCCACACTCACCACCGGTTTTCGAGTGCTGTTGATCTCGGTGATCGCGGAGGCGCAGGGCTCTCCAACCTCCCGGGACAACCCAGTGCCGAACAAGGCGTCCACCAGCATGTCCGCGGTTCTCAGCTGTTTTTGCCGGACGGTTTTCGTGGATCGTTTCCATGGAGAGAGCGGAACTTTTAGTTTTTTGAGGATGTTGAAGTTCAGCCGAGCGTCGGGTTTCATGGCTGAAGCCGGCTGGAAATAAACCACTCTGCACCGGATCCCTTGATGGGCCAGATGCCGGGCCGCGACAAAACCGTCCCCGCCGTTGTTGCCGCTCCCGCAGTACAGCACCACCCGGCGGGGCTTGAACTTCTGTACCTCGTCTGCCACCGCCCGCCCGGCATTTTCCATCAGGAGCAGGGAAGGGATGCCGTATTTTTCGGTGGCCCGGCGGTCGAGGTCCCGCATTTGTGCGGCTGTGACGTATTTCATACTCGTTTATTGTCGCGCATCCATCTTATAATGAGCACTCTATTCCCCGGTAGCTCAGTTGGTAGAGCGGGTGACTGTTAATCACCATGTCCCAGGTTCGAGCCCTGGCCGGGGAGCCACTTAGGGTTCATAAGAGGCGGCCTCTTGGGGGCCGCCTCTTTTTATCGACAGATTGTATATACAAAATGTTATAATTAGATTGGTTCGATGAGAGAGATCCGATGGGACCTATTGAAGAGTGAGCGGCTAAAAAAGACGCGAGGGGTTTCTTTTGAGGAGATACTTCGGGCCAGATTGGTGGCCATTCAGAAACACCCCAAGAAGGAAAACCAGAAGGTGATGCTTTTTGAATACAGGGAATATATCTGGGTGGTGCCTTTTGTGGAAAACGAAGGCGGAATCTTCTTAAAAACGTTATATCCCAGTCGGGCGTACACAAGGATCTATCGAAGAGGTGAATTGCAATGAGAAAGATAAAGTTGACGAGGCAGGAGAGGGAAATAGAAGACGCCTTGGTTCGCGGAGAATACCGGGATGTTCCTCGATCAGAGTTTGAGGACATCGCGCGAGCCATTGCTCACAGAAGGAAAGATGCAGTCCTGAATGTGCGTGTCAACCGCTATGACCTGGAGGGCATTAAACACAAAGCCAAGAAGCTGGGCGTAAAATACCAGACCTTCCTTTCGGAGCTTATTCACCGCGTCGCCCATAGTGAGCTTTAAGGGAGGAATGGGGACGCTTCACAAGGGGACAGTTTATGACCGATGATATGTCCCGAAATGAAGCGTCCCCAATGCTTGCGCGGGGACATCGTTGCCTATTAAATCGGTTAGCCTCTATGGGGAAAACTACTTTCCCAGAGTTTGCCATAGGAGATTTTGCACCAGAGAATGAACATCGAGTGTTCGATCTCTCGAGCTATGCAAGAGATAAAGAGGTTTACACCGCACGGATTACAAAACACTTGGGCTGGCCTGTTCGTAGTTTAATTGAAAAACAGACGTTAGAATTTTATCAGCTATATAGATATCTGAGTTTTCAGAAGGCGAAAGCACTGCTTCGGGAATCCGTGCTATCTGAACTCAACAGGATTCTTCAGCGTATTGGAAGGAAGATGTCGTTTTCGGCAAAAATCGTACTGGAAAGCGCGCCATCTTCAGCAGAGTTTGAAGATTATATTGCCGAACTAATAGCCGGTAAACTTCCTTTCAAGAGAATCCCAGAGATTATGAAAAATTAGGAATCCCCAGACGTATGGGGTTTTAAATTTAAAAAACGCGGGTCCCTGAAATGCGGCGCCTCTTTTCAAAACTAGTTGCCAAGAATCCGAGACGGGACAGGTAGGGACTATCTGAGAGCCAATGTCTGAAATTTATGGTTGGGATGATTTTCGTTCTGTTATGCAAGGAATGGAAAGTGCGAGAACTGTTGAATACGCCGATACTCTACGACTGGTACGGGAATTGGATAAGTTGGCTGGACAGCTGTGCGCTAGGCCGTTGGATATTTCTGAGCACCCTGTTGAGCGAGTTCTGGTTTCTCTCGGAGTGCGTAGTTTTCGGCTCGGCATCGGTGCGATACATCTTGGTTTATCTGGATTTCCGGACCTTACTCCAAATTTAATCCGAACCATTTGGGAAATAGGGATTCGGATATTGGCAATTAGGAAAAACCCGGTCTGCGCTTCTTACGGATATCTTATTTATGGAATTACGAACGAGATGGAAACTCTTAATGCAGAAATAGAGCATAGGAAACAAAAAAACTTAGAATTAGGCAATCTTGAACAAAATCGCGACAAGATGAGAACAAGTATTGCGATCCTTAAATCCAAAGCCGCACAGCGTGGATGCAATCCACTGGACCTGCTTAAGCGTTACGGCAAGATAAATGTTCGTGAAGTTTGCAAAGACTCCGGTATTGAGAAAGCTTACCTGGTTACTTACAAGTGGGAATCCGGTTTTATTCACGAGAGCGGCATAGCCGAGGCCGACTATATTACTAGTACGGGTCCAGCAAGAAAATTTGATCTTGGTCCGCTTCTAAAAATTAACGATGCCTCAGTTATTGATGCGATTCGGAATGTTGCTCTCGTTTTTAATCTAATCGGCGCAACTCTTGATGATAATGTGTTGAAGGATGGTTCGGCGCGTATTTTGGATGAGCTGCAGAAGATGGAAGGAGCTCAAGAGTAAATTCTTCTACCCAGTGCCCACAGCTGTCCGGGTCGGGGAGCCACTTTTCTGGGAAGCTGTTTTCGGTCAGGCCCCTTCCGGTAGTTTCCGGAGGGGGCCTGTTGTATACTCAGGGTGAAATGAGCGCTCGCATCGAGATCGATAAAACGAAGATCGCCGATTTCTGCCGGCGTCATCACATCAAGCGGCTTGCCCTGTTCGGTTCCGTCTTGCGTGATGATTTTCGCCCGGACAGCGACGTGGATGTCCTGGTGGAATTTGAGCCGGGACATGTCCCAGGATGGGAGTTTTTTGATTGGGAAGATGAGCTGTCCCAAATCATTGGTCGCAAAGCGGACCTGAATACTCCGGGTTTTTTGAGCCGGTTCTTCAGGGATCGGGTGTTGGCCGAGGCAGAAGTCCAATATGACCGAGCAGCTTAAAGACGAA
>CAZKNC010000084.1:0-6542 GCA_964553935.1 uncultured Planctomycetia bacterium
GCCTAAACCACGCCGCCAGCGTTCGCTCTGAGCCAGGATCAAACTCTCCATTAAAAAAGAAAGTTTGGTTGAGCTCTATAAAACTCGTCCACATGGACATTGAACAAACGACAGGGTGTTACGGTCCAAGTTGTCAAAGAGCCAAGCTCTTTAGAAAAAAACAAAGGGCGTCGAAGACGACGCCCTTCAAAGGGGGTATAAGTCCTCTTCGCTACTTTTGTTTACTGCACTATGTCAAATGCCCGCCTGTGGCTAAAGCCATCGGTATTGGCACGGGGGAAGGGTAGCACCCCGATCTTCTGCTGTCAAGGGCTTTTTTTACTCTTCTGATCCCATCCTTTTCCTCTTTCTTCCATGACCTCTCCACCCTTGAGATGGAGCACCGAGCGCCCCACATGAAACATCCGGGTGGAGTCCGGTTTCCCTTTAGCTGAAAAGCTTTCATATTCATCCAGCTCAACCACTTGATCCGGACGAACATGGATTTTAAAGCAGCGGGCGATCCAAAAGCTGTGTCTGCCGAGCGGATATTCCATTCCTTTCTGGAACAGGTCGACCAATTGCTTCCGGTCCATCCTTGCCGCCTCCCTATTTATAAGAAAATTTACCCTATATTTCCAATAATGTCAATATAGTTTATTATAAAAGGAAGTATTATTTGATCTTATTTATGCCTATAAATCTTGACATAAGGCAAATTTGATGGCATGATTTAGTGAAAATAAAAGGAGGAAGATGGTTGCCTTAGGAGAACGGATCCGCTCTTTAAGAAAACAGCGTAACCTGAGTTTGGAGCAAGTCTCCGCTAAAAGCGGGGTTGCGCTGGCAACTTTAAGCCGCATCGAAAACGGCAAGGGGCCGGGGACGTTCCGTACTCACCGGAAAATCGCCGAGGCGTTCGGCGTTTCCCTGACCGATTTCTATCGGGATCTCCAGTCGGAAGAACAGGAGGCCCTGGTTTCAGAATCCCGCCCGGAAGAAGCGGAATCCTTTACCTACGATGAGAAAGCCTCCGCCGTTTTCCTGGCGCGCCAGCTTTCCGGAAAACAAATGCTTCCTCAGATGATTCTTCTCCAGCCGGAAGGCCGGACTGCTCTGGAAGAATATCCGGTGGGAACGGAACGGTGGGTATTCGGCCTCGAGGGAAACTCGGTCGCGCGAATCGGGGAGAAAGAATATCCGCTGGCTCCCGGAGAAGCGCTCTATTTCAAAGCCAGCATGTCTCATCGGTTTGAGAACCGGGGCTCCGCCGAGGCAAAACTGATCTCCGTCACCAGTCCCGCGGTTTTGTAGAAAAAGGAGAAAGAAGGAGATGGCACGTTCCCATATTCTAGTCTGCGATGATGAAACGGGGGTTCGGGAATCCCTGCGCCTTATCCTGGACCCGGAGTATCTGCTGACGTACGCCAGCCACGGCCGGGATGCCGTGGAGTACATCCGGCGCCACGATCCGGATCTGCTGATCATGGACATCAAGATGCCTCACTTAAACGGTTTGGACGCCCTTCGGGAGATCAAACGGCTCAAGCCCAGGCAAAAGGTGCTGATCATTACCGGCTACGAATCCAGCGACGTGGCGGCCGAAGCGATCCAGGCGGGTGCCACCGATTATCTGACCAAACCATTCGAACGGGAGACCGTCAAGGAAAAGGTCCGGAATCTTCTTTCGGTGTGATAAGCTTCCATTCGGAGAGAAAACCGAATGGCGTTCCGACTGACACTGCGATTCAGGATCATCAGCCTCATTGCGCTTTTCGCCATTCTGCTCATTGCCTCTTTCACCGCCCTGTTGATCAACCGCCAGCTTCAAGTCATCACCGAGAACAACCAATTCCGCGCCCGCGTGGGCACGTTCGCGGCCAAGGGAGCGTTTGAGAGGACCCTGCTTTCCACGATGCGGGCCGGCAACCCGCCGGAAGCGTTCCAGAAACTGATTCCCCTTCTGCGGGAAGGACAGCTGGCTGAAGAAGTCCTGATCTCCGACCTCAAAGGCAAGGTGGTCGCCGCCAGTTCCCCCACGCTGACCAGCACGCTTCTTCCCAGCCAGGACAAGCAGGCTTCCGATTACGCCCGGCAGAATTACAGTCCCAAGAGCTGGTTCCACGCCCGCGTGGAGCCGGAACAAGTGGTGTTTTACGCCCCCATCACCTTGGATGATGTGCCGCAGTACGTCGGCATTTTCCGCTATTCGCTGGGCAACATGCAGGACGCCATCGTTCAGGCCTCCAAACTGTGCATCGTAGCCGCGTTCGGGGTCCTGCTGGGAATCGTGCCGCTGTGCCTGCTCCTCATCCGCTCCATCATCGGGCCGATCCGCTCCTTGAATGAGGCCACCCAGGAGGTGACGGCCGGCAATCTGACCCAGGCGGTGGCAGTGGAAACGGAAGACGAGCTGGGAGACCTGGCCGAAACCTTCAACCAGATGACGCAGTCCCTGGCCGTTATGAAAGCCCGGGCTGAAAACGCTAATCCGCTCACCAAACTGCCCGGCAACAACGTCATTCACGAAGAAATCGAGAAACGGATCAAGGGGAAAAAGAAATTCGTTGCCGTTTACTCCGATCTGGACAACTTCAAGGCCTTCAACGATAAATACGGGATCGGAGACGGCGACAAAGCAATCAAGCTGACCGCGCAGGTCATGAAGGAGGCGGTCAAGAAAGGATCCCCCGGAGATTTCCTGGGCCATGAGGGTGGAGACGATTTCATCATTCTCACGACGCCCGAAAAAGCCGACGAAGTGACCGGGCACGTCTGCACCGAGTTCGACAAGCGGGTGCGGGAGCTTTTCTCGGAAGAGGATCGCCGGCAGGGCTTCATCATCTCTAAGGACCGGGAAGGAAACGTGAAGCAGTTCCCTCTAATGACGATTTCACTGGCCGGCGTCACCAATGCCACGAGGGAGCTGACCTCCTATGCGGAGGTCACCAACATCTGCGCGGAAGTGAAGAAGAAAGCCAAGAACATGTCCAAAGAGACCGGGAAATCCAGTTTCTACCTCGACAAACGGACCGGCAACGAGCGCGGCGCCGAGACTCCCACGCCGCAAGCGCACTAAACCTCGCTGAGAATTTTCAGCTCTTGTTCGACTTCCCGCAGGTTGACCTTCTTATCGATGTCTCCTGGCTGTTGATCCACCAAGCTGGCCAATAGCCAATGCAAAAATCGGGTAAACGGCAATCCCCCCGGTTCCGCCCGAGTGACGGGAATTTTCACGCGAGCATTTAAGAAATTCGTGAATGTCCGGTGCTCGTGATCCAAGCCGTAATAGCGAACCTTTTGTATTTCGGTGTCGAATATCCGCTGAGCTACAAAATAGGTTTGCTCTCCACCCGGATCAATCAGGATCGTCGAGGGCATGAGTTCCCCCAGCACCTCAAGCAACGGATAACGGTTCCACACGGAAGGACCGATGACTTGCGCGGTCAGCTCATCCTTGTGTTTCCCTCTCAGGAGAGGAGAGATTTCCAGGGAAAAGTGGGCCAGGGATCGGGTCAGCCAATGTGTGGTATGGTCCACCGCTGAAGGCACCCAAAGAAAAAACCGGGTATCGGAATCCGGCCAGAAATGGATCCATTGCCCGCCCAGAACCAACCGTTCCTTTTCAAGAACCTCCAAGAAACGTTCCGTTCCTGCCTCGTACGCAAGCGCCACATTGGATTCCGCTCTGGCATCGGCCAGATGATAGCGAAGCGCTACGACGAGAACTCCCTCCACGACGCGGAGATTCACTTCCAGATAGTACGAACTTAAACCCAGACGAATCACGGTTTCTGAATCGCGGGTTTCTTGGCGGTACATTCGTTCCAGCGGATCGGAATGCTGAAGGTGCCCCTCTTGGGTGGCGTAGGTGAATTGCCGATGGATCTCTGCCGCCAATCGGTCCAACACCTGATGCGCAGGTTCTCTCTCAGGCAAAGGCCAGAATGTCTCGTAGGAGGGATCTCGCAGGCGTCCATCGTCCTTTAAAAAAACACTTACCCGTTCGGGTTGTGCTAACAACGTTTTGGCTTGCTGTGAAACCCATGGATCTTCTCGAAGAAGCTCCAGCCAGTTGCGGTCCCAACCACCTTCCCGCTGAGCCCGTTGTTGAATCGCCACCCACAGGGGCCATGCCTCTCGGAATTGCTCCCAGTCGTCGGACTGGACTCCCGAGCGAGTCAGAAGCTCCACAAACGCCCGGTCCGAGATCACCAGCGGCGTATGAACCCAATTCAAATCTATGGGACGGGGCAGCGGATCCGTGCCGTGGATTCGACTCCAACGCTGGCGCATTACCTCCAAATAACCGGCTCGCAAAGCCAGCCGGTCCCAGAGACTCAAACTCAAATAGGAGGGCGTCTCCCGCAAAATCTCCGCCCAGCGAGGCCAATTGCGCGCCAGATAGTTATAGGCTTGATCCAGAAGCAGAGGACTTTTCCCCAACAGCTGGGCCTGTTTCTCCACGGCTTCCGGCAGAAGTCCTTTGGCGGTCAACCGATAAGCGACGTGATCCTGCGTGAATTCGATTTCGCTCCCAACGGGGCCCGTCAGCAGTCGCCAGGAAGCATCCATCGAGATCGGATGCGTTCGGGTCAACAGCTGGACCTGCTTCCGAACCACTGCGGGATCCAATCCCAATGCTTTTAACTCATAGGAACTTTCCTTTTTCGTTTCCGGATCCAGCTCGGTCAGAGTCACCAATTCGCCGCGAGCTTCCGTCAGGAAGCGCCACCGGCTGTAGATGGTCCTGGGATTCCGGACTAGGATGGCGTCGTGGCGTTCCACGGCCGTCGGATCCAATCGGAGAGCGGGCAAGACATAGGTGGTTGTACTTCCCCTCTCATCCACGTCCGTCAATGTCACAGGGGTTCCGAAGGGTTTGGTGAGGAAATCCCACAGTTCCCGACGACGCTCGGTTAAACCGGCGGGCGCCGCCGGTTCCTCCATCCCGGCATCGGGGACGGAAAGGGTCAATGGCTCCATCGGGAGCGGCTCATTATAAACGGCAGGAACCCATTGATCTTTAGCGGACGTGTACGTGGGAATGCGAAAGAGCGTCGTCCCGTTTAAACGGCCGGTCAAACCGGCCTGTCCCAGCCAAAGGGTTTCCCTCCCCTCTCCATCGGGAACTAATCCATAATGGTAACGGACGTCCGACATCCGAGGATGAAACCACTGCCGCCCGCTGGGCAAGTGGTTGATCAGCACCGCGGTTTCTTCTCCATTTCTCAACGCTTCCAGATCGGCAACGTCCAGACTGAATTGAAGGTCCTTGTCCGAGATACCCAGTTCCGAAAGCCGCATCTTCTTCAAACCCAGCCCCTCACGTAGACCTCGCACCACCTTGAATTCGCGCGGCAGTTCCTGTAATCGCTCCTCCACACCGGAGGATTGGCCCATCTGAGTCGTCAAAGAGTTCTTGAAGGGCTCCAACTTACCCATGGTGACGCCCAACACCTCCCCCGCATCCCTGGAGGAGAGCAGCAGGTCCGACAACCCCGCGTTATCTTTGTTGCTGCGAACAATCAGCCAGTTCAGTTTTTGAGACAATCCCAGCTCCACCGCCGCGTAAGCCAGAGCAAGCTCCACCTGTTCCACGGGAATATCCAGCCGCTCAAGGGAGGGGCGATGCGTGTAAAGGGCAGACTTTCTCACCATCGGAAGACGAGCTTCCTGAATTTTATTTCGTTCAATCCCGATTTCCTGCTCGAGGACTTTCTTGGCCGCCGCTGAGAAGCTCAAGGCCGAACCGGCGTTTTCCGCGATCAGATTGGATCGGGCCTCCTCAATTTCCAAATCGAGACGGCCCAAATAGGCCCAGGCGCCGGCGCTGGGCCGCGTGAAAAGATCCAGCATTTGATAGCGAATCCCCTGGCGATTCGTGCGGAGAATCAAAACCACCTCCCCGCCTAGAATAGAAAATCTGGAAATCCCATCTTTAACTAAATCATCCAGAGTGACTTGAACCCAAAACAACCATTGGGATAAATCCAATCCTCTTGGAAGTGCTTTGGCCGACTGAGCTTGGATTGCTGGAATGGATTTCTCTGTTCGGATAGGAACAGGAGCCGGCTTCCGAACCGGAACCTCCGGAACCGGCATGTAAGAAAACATGCTCCAGCGAGATCTCCCGTGTCTTTGAAGCCATTTTCTTTGGGCCATCGCCCGTTTCCGCTTCCAGGCCTCAATGACGTATTCCAGCGCGTTCTCGCCGATTTCATCCAGTTCCTTTTCGGGTTCCTCCATCCCGGAGCGGGCAGATTGCCCTTCGACAGGCCTGCCCGCCGACGGGCCAGTGGCGGGCTCAGGGCGAACGGGGTTCAGCTCCTCTTCCAGACCGGTTTTGTCGGGCTCGGGACGCAGCAAAAAGGTGCCAGGCACCATTTGGTCGAAACTTTGAAAAAGTTCCGGCGGTTTGGTGCCAGGCACCATGAAGACCGTCAGCAGAGCGGCCAGGAAACGAACGTGGATGGAATACCTTGAGAATCGCATGGATACGATAAGTTTACCTGTGGAACGACGAGAAGAGCAAGGAATTAAAGCAGATTTAACTACTACTT
>CAZKNC010000085.1:0-3475 GCA_964553935.1 uncultured Planctomycetia bacterium
GTATTGTTCTGCCGTTTCCTTGTCGATGGTTGAATAGACCTCGTAATCGCTTGCTTCGCGGTCATCCTTGAGGTTGGCTAAATACCTGCCGAATCTTTTCTCAAATTTGCCTGTCTTGACCAAATGTAAACCGAAAAGACTGACCAGGCCTTTATGGGTATCTGCGGAAAGCCCCTCGGTCAAGAGCAAGGCCTGTGCTGCGTGAAATGCGGAATAATATGCCCGAGAAACGGCGTCTTCTAAGATTCCATCCTTGAACAATCTCTCCGCAACTCGGAGCTTTTCTTTGGATTTCTCGAGATAACCGGTTAGAAGACTCCGGATTTTTTTATCCAACTTTGACTCCTTCCGTCAACGCTCGGCTTAGGAATGGGGTCCGCAGATCGCGGAGTCTGTAAAATTCCTTCTCCTTGAAAATTTTAAGCGAAACCAGCCTACCGGTTTCCAGCAAGATATCCATCACGTAATCGTATAACCTATCTTTCTCATTCAGCGTAAAGTTGTCTTGAACCACTAGAAGCAGGTCATAGTCCGAATCCGGCCGCTCGGTCCCTCTGGCCCGGGAACCGAAGAGGTAGACGGCTCGAATCTTGTTCTTTAACGAACCGACGTCATTCAAGAAACGCTGAACAATTGGATCCGTCATTTTCCCATCCGCATGCCACCACTGCTGCCCCATGCAAGCGCGTGGCTGCGGCTAGCGGGTGGTCTTCCAGACGGCCCGGGGGTTTTCCGCCTCCGGCTTGGCGAAGATCATCCGCCCCGCCGCCGTCTGCAGGACGCTCGTCACCATGACCCGCACGTTCTGGCCGATCAGGGTCCGACCCTGCTCCACGACGACCATGGTGCCGTCGTCCAGGTAGGCCACGCCCTGGTTGTATTCCTTCCCTTCCTTGATCACGCGGGTTTCCATGACCTCGCCCGGCAGGACCACGGGCTTGAGCGCGTTGGCCAGCTCGTTGATGTTGAGCACCTGCACACCCTGCAGTTCGGCGATCTTGTTGAGGTTGAAATCATTGGTCAGGATCTTCCCGCCGACCAGTTTGGCCAGCTTCACCAGCTTGGCGTCCACCTCTTTGACGTCGGTGAAATCCTCTTCCTGGATCCGGACGTCGACGTGGGGAATTTTCTGGACGCGGGCCAGCACGTCCAATCCACGCCGGCCTCGGTTGCGCTTGATGGGATCTTGGCTGTCCGCGATCTGCTGAAGCTCTTTGAGGACGAACCGAGGAACGATCAGCTTGCCTTCGATAAACCGAGTCTGGCAGATGTCGGCGATCCGGCCGTCGATGACGACGCTGGTGTCCAGGATGACCAGCTCCTCCCGCTGATCCTGGCGCGAGAGCTTGACATACGGAATGATGATGTTGAAGTCATCGCGCCCCCGCAGAGCGATGGTCATCCCGAAATAACAAAAGATCACCAGGATGGCCGACCGGATCGGGCTGCCCACGTCCGGACCCATCTGCACGAAGTCCATCGTGGAAAGAATCAGCCGGGCGAGGATCAAACCGAACACCAAACCGAACACCGCCGCTGAAAGACCGCGGCTGGAAACCTTCTTCAAGGAAAATTCCAAACCGATCAAACCCAACGCCAAACCCGCTCCGATCGCCGCACCGACGGCGCCCCCGCTGAGGTAGAAACCGCCGATCTGGTATCCCACGACCGCGCTTAGACCCACGAAGAAAAGACGAATGAACCACAGTGTCATCGAGAAGCCCTCCGGGTATGAAAAAAAGATTCATCGTTACCGTGTTTTCTCTTTAGGACGGAAAAATAATTTCCAGGGATGCGCTTTGAGATCGGCCGTGAGATCCTTCAGGTCCCGGTCGAGACCGTCCTCGGTGAGCAGGCGGCCGACGGTTCCCTCGCCCCGGTTGATCTTCGCCATCAGGTCATTGGCTTGAATCAGCATTTCGTTGAGCCGGGCCGTGGCTTCTTTGGAATTGCTGACCGTTCCCTTCATCGATTCGCGGGTGGCTTCGTCACCCAGCACCATATTCACGGAGGTGATCGCTTTTTCCATCTGCTGGACCGTGCGGAAGCTGGTCTCCACCAGCTTCTCCATCGGGATGGAGTCCTTCCCCACCAGAATCTCATTGGCCGTCAGGATCCGCGTGCCGGGTGTGCCAGGCATGATCTCCACGTACTTCTCCCCCAGCAGACCCAGCGTGTTAATGGAGGCGACGGCGTCCTCCTCCAGCAGAGCGTCCCGGGAGATCCGCACCCCCACTTCCACCTGCGAGCGCTGATTTGCCTCGTCCCGGTAGACGCGGACCGTCCGGACCTCCCCCACCTGAACGCCGGCCAGCCGAACGGGGGAACCGGCGTCAATGCCGTTAACGAAACTGAAGCGGATCCGCAGCGGATAAGCGTACTGTGATTGCGTGGTGTAAAAATCGCTGATCGAAAAGATCATGACGGCCAGCAAAACAAACGCGATAAAAACGAACAGTCCGACTTTCACTTCCCGGGTGGATCCTGACATGCGCCTTAGTGTCCCTCCGCGTTATCGGCAACCCCTAGGATGAATTGTCTCACCACCGGATTCGTTGTGGAACGAATTTCGTCGACCGTGCCGACCTGGGCGATCCTGCCTTCGTGCAGCATCGCGATGCGGTCCCCCACTTTATAGGCGCTGTTCATGTCGTGGGTCACCACGATGCCGGTCACCTTCAGCCGATCGTGCATTTGCTTGATCAGTTTGTTGATGACGTCGGCCATCACCGGGTCCACACCGGTCGTCGGCTCATCGTACAAAAGAACCCGCGGCTGAAGGGACATCGCCCGCGCCAACCCCACCCGCTTGCGCATCCCGCCTGAAAGCTCGGCCGGCTTCAGGTGCTCGATGCCGGCCAGCCCCACCCAGCTGAGGCATTCCCGAACGCGCGCTTCGATCTCGGACCGATTGAGACCGGTGTGCTCTTCCAGCGGGAAGGCCACGTTCTCGCCCACCGTGAGGGAATCGAACAGGGCCGCGCCCTGAAACAGCATCGCGATCTTGAGCCGGATCTTGCTCAGCGCCTCCTCTCCCAGCCGGGAGATTTCCTGCCCGTCCAGCCAAACCTGCCCTTCATCCGGTTTCATCAGCCCGATGATATGCTTGAGCAGAACCGACTTCCCGCAGCCGGACCGGCCGATGATGACCATCGTTTCCCCTTCTCGGATCGTGAGATTCACTCCCTTGAGCACCGCGTGCCCGCCGAACTGCCTGATCAGATTGATGATCTCGATCATGCGGCGCCTATGGAAAAAAGAAATAGAACAAGGCCGTGAAGAAACAGTCCGCCGTGATGATGAGAATGAACGAGATCACCACCGACAACGTGGTGGAACGCCCCACCCCCTCGGCGCCGCCCGTGGTTTCGAATCCTTCATGGCAGGCGATCGTGGCGATGATCACCGCGAAGACCCACGATTTCACCAGTCCGGTCACCAGGTCTTTGATCCTTAAAGGATCCCAGGTCATGTT
>CAZKNC010000085.1:3485-6454 GCA_964553935.1 uncultured Planctomycetia bacterium
GGAACCGATCCCCAGCTTGTAGACTCCGACCAGGTAGCCGCCGAGGATGCCGATGCAGTCGGCGTAAATCACCAGGATCGGCAGCATGATCATCAGCGCCACCAGCCGGGGGACGGCCAGATATTTCACCGGGTCGGTGGCGAGCGTCTCCAGCGCTTCGATCTGCTCGGTCACCCGCATGGTGGCCAGCTCTGCGGTAATCGCGGCCCCCACGCGGCCGGCCATGACCAGCGCGGTCAGCACGGGACCGAGCTCCCGCGTCATCGACAGGGCCACCAGAGAACCGATGTAGGTTTCGGCCGACAGCTTCTGAAGCTGGTAGGCGCTCTGCAGGGCCAGCACCATCCCGGTGAAAAGAGCGGTCAAAAAAACCAAAGGAAAGCTGGCCACGCCGACCTTCTCCATCTGGTCGGCCACGAGCCGCCACCGCCGGTCCCGTCTCAGCTCTTTCCACCGCGCGGGCGAGAGCCCCATCCACAGCCAGCGCCGCCACGGAAGAGAGCCGATGCCCCACAAGGTGCGGCCCAGCAGGAGCACCGAACCGCCGATGTAGATGAAGAAGGCCAGGGAAGCCTCCCCGATCGGCTCCATGACCCGCTGATTGACGGCATCCGCGAATCGCGCCATGCGTTAGAATTTCTTCCGGTGTTCCACCGCGACCACCTGCTCTTCCTTCTGCATGCTGATCTTCACGGATTCCTTGGAGCCGAGGGGCCTCTGCATCTGCAGGCCCCCGCCGCCGGGCGCCAAGCTCATCAGCCATCCGGCCATTTGAAGATCCCGGTCGGTCGAATTCCACCGAAGCGCGTTCAAAAATTCCGGTTGTCCGATCCGGCGCAGATCCACGCGCCCTTCGCCTACATAAACCTTTTGAGACGGGACCCGGACGGTGCTTTCGACCTCGAGCAGCGGGCCTTTCCCATCGAACCGAAGTCCGACCGTTTCAAAAACGCCTTCGCCCAGTTTCCCGTCCCTCAGCATCAGATCGCCCTGGCTGTTCAAGTTCTGCATCGATCCGGAGAGGCGGATCTCTCCCTCCAGGCGGCCCGAGACGGCGGGAGAGGAAGTCCCTTCCAGCCATTTCGCCAGCTCCTCCACCGGCAGATCCTGAAACCGAAGCGTCAGGCGCGTTCGATAAGGGGGATGAAGATTCACCCATCCTTTGATCTCCTGGGCGGCGTCTTCGAATCGAGCCTGCAGCTGCAGGCGATTCCGTTCGATGCCCCACTCGGCGGTCACCTGCCGGGCCGGCAGGTCCGGCCGGTACATCCACCACTCGGCCCGCGTGCTCCCGGGCCCCAGCGGAGTGACCTTCAAACGAACTCGTTCTTCCGGGCCCGCGATGTTCAGCTCCCCGCGCGATCTGGCCGACAGTTTCCCCGCGGCCCGCCAGCCGCCCTGGATCTCCATCTGAAGCAGCTCGAGCGAATCTCGCCGGATTTTCCACTGCCCAACGAAATGGCGGGGAGACCCCCCCACTCCCTGGACCCAGCCCAGGACAACCGGCTCCAGCAGGCGGCCGGCGACTTCAACGCGTCCGCTCAGCAAAGGATGTTCCAGCGTCAGCCATCCGTCGCTGCGCGCGTACGACCCCTTCTCCGATGTCAGGAAAACCTTTCCCTGAGCCCGAAGCGGCAACCCGGCGACGGAAAGATTGACGCCGGTGAGGATGAGCGAGCCGTTGGACATCCGCGGAGAGCCTTCGAGTTCAAGCCGTTCGATGATCAAAGGAATGGAAGCGGCCCGAGGCATCTGGAAGGAAATTCCGTGCAGAGTCAGACGGCGCGGAGTCAGCGTCGCCCGAGCAACGTGGACGGGAACGCCGAAGAACCGGCTGATTTCGCGTTCCATCGCCCGGCGGACGAACTCGGAACCAAAGAGGAGGATACTGCCGGAAAGCAGGAGAAGGAATCCCAGGAAAACCGGGGAAATCCGCTTCACGCTGTTGTTTTTTATGAGCGACGCGTTGCCGCCGGGGTGTCGGCCGACCGGAAATTCAGGTGATCCCCTTCTACCTCGACCACGACGGTGCTTCCATCTTTCAGGTGGCCCGCGATGATTTCCTGGGCCAGCGCGTCCTCGAGATGGCGGGCGATCGTTCGCTTGAGCGGCCGGGCCCCGTACACCGGATCAAAACCTTTCTCGATCAGGAAATCCTTGGCGGGCTGGCTCAGCTCGATCGTGATCCCCTGTTCCTTCAATCGCTGTTGAACATCCGCCATTTCTATTTCGACGATCTTGTAGAGATCCTCCCGGTTGAGCGGCCGGAAAACAATAATATCGTCCACGCGGTTCAAAAATTCCGGCTTGAAGGCCTTTTTCATCTCATCGAGGAGCTGGCTCTTCATCTCCTGGTAGGTCACGTCCCCCGTCGAGGCCTTGAAGCCGAGCGAGCCCTGTTTCCGCAGCATTTCCGCCCCGATATTGGAGGTCATGATCAGCAGGGTATTCTTGAAATCGATTTTCCGGCCGAAACTGTCGGTCAACCGCCCTTCCTCCAGCACCTGCAGCAGCAGGTTAAAGACATCGGGATGCCCTTTTTCCAGCTCGTCCAGCAGAACCACCGAATAGGGCCGGCGCCTCACCTTTTCAGTGAGCTGGCCTCCCTCTTCGTAGCCGACGTAGCCGGGCGGAGCGCCCACCAACCGGGAGACGTTGAATTTCTCCATGTACTCCGACATGTCGACCTGGATGATGGCGTCCTCGTTTCCGAAGAGGAATTCCGCCAGCGCACGGGCCAGCAGGGTCTTGCCGACACCGGTCGGACCCAGGAAGACAAACGAGCCGATCGGCCGCTTAGGATCCTTGAGCCCCGCGCGAGAACGCCGGATCGCGTTGGCGATCGCCTTGATCGCCTCGTCCTGGCCGATCACCCGCTTGTGGATCTCCTCCTCCATCCGAAGCAGTCTTTGGGTTTCTTTCTCCTCCATCCGGAAGACCGGGATACCGGTCCACTTCGAGACGATCTG
>CAZKNC010000086.1:0-4282 GCA_964553935.1 uncultured Planctomycetia bacterium
CCACGATGTTCTTGGCGATGTAGCGGGCCATGTAGCTGGCGGAGCGGTCCACCTTCGTCGGATCCTTGCCGCTGAACGCTCCGCCGCCGTGCCGGCCGAAACCGCCGTAGGTGTCGACGATAATCTTGCGCCCCGTCACGCCGGTGTCGGCCATGGGACCTCCCACTTCGAACCGGCCGGTCGCGTTGATGTAGTACTTGGTCTCGCGCGAGAGGAATTCCTTCGGGATGATCGGATCGATCACCGACTCGCGGATCTCCCGCCGCAGTTTCGGCGTGGAAACCCGGCTGCTGTGATGCGCGCCGATCACGATGCCGGTCACGCGGACCGGCCGGTGGTTGACGTACTCGACGGTCACCTGGGATTTCCCGTCCGGACGCAGGTACGGCAGGCTCTTGTTCTTCCGGACCTCGGCCAGCCGGCGGGCCAGCTGGTGGGCCAGCTGGATCGGCAGGGGCATGTATTCGGGCGTTTCATTCGTGGCGTAGCCGAACATCATTCCCTGGTCGCCGGCCCCGCCGGTGTCCACGCCCATCGCGATGTCGGGGGACTGCTCCTGAATCGCGGTGATCACGCCGCACGTGCGGTAGTTGAATCCGACTTCCTGATGGTCGGTGTAGCCGATGTCCCGGATCACTTCCCGGACCACCTTGGGCACTTCGACGTAACAGCTGGTGGTGATCTCTCCGGCCACCATCACGAGTCCGGTGGTCGTCAGCGCCTCGCAAGCCACCCGCCCCTGCGGATCTTTTTCATAAATCGCGTCGAGAATAGAGTCCGAGATCTGATCGCAAAGTTTGTCGGGATGGCCTTCGGTCACCGACTCCGAAGTGAAGAGAAACCGCTGCCGTGCGCTCATGCGTGAAAAATCTCCTGTGCGTTCTTGTAAGAGGTCCTATCGCCGATGTCCACCCAGGCCCCGCGGAACGGAACCGCGAAAACCGGTTCTTGCGTCACCAGCCAGGCGATGAAGGAGCCGAGTTTGTCCGCGGAGGTCTGAGAGGCCACATATTCTAGCACCAAGCGGACTTGGGGCTCAGGGAAAAAGTAGGCCGCCGTGGAAATGAGGGCCGACTCCGGCCGCGGCGGTTTTTCCTCAAAGCGCGTGATCCGCCCCTGGGCGTCCACCGACAGCACGCCATAAAGGGAAGCGAGATTCTTATCGGGAAGTTCATAGGCCCCCAGCGTCACGGCCTGCGTTTCCCGGGCTTTGGCGATCAGTCGGGACAAGCCGTCCTCAAACAGATTGTCGCTGCCGAGCACCAGCAGATCCTCCGCCAGCGCGGTTTCGCGGATCGCGAAGGCCAGATCCCCCATGGAGCCGAGCCGGTTCTCGTCGGAGGTGGTCCCGTCATCGAGAACCGTCCATCGGATCCCGGTCCGCCCGGCCGCCCAAACGCGGAATTGCTCGGCGAACCGATGATTGGAGACCAGCACCGCCTCTCGGATGCCGACGGCAGGATCCGTGAGTTTTTGTTCCAGATGCTGCAGGATCGGCCGCCCCCCCACCGGCAGGAGGGCCTTGGGAAGACTTTCCGTCAACGGGTACAAGCGGGTACCATACCCGGCGGCCAGAAGGACCGCTTTCATGACTTCATGAATTTCTTCAGCGCTTCGACCCGTTCTACCGGAGTGGGATCGATCCGATAGAGGACGCCCAGATAAACACTGAGGAAATCTCCGAGTGCCACGAGTTTCAGCAGCCGTTCGGTTCGGGTGCGTCCCGGCACCGATACCATGATCGCTTGCGCTCCCTGCCCCTTCACGATCCGCCGGGTGAATTCCATCCGGCGCAGAATGCGGGGATGGACCGCCGGGTCGGTCAGAAACAGAGCGGTCAGCCGCCGCATCAAACCGCGCGGCTGAAGCCAGGCGGAGATTTCGTTGTGGGTCGCTTCCGGAAAAAGGTGATGAAACGCCAGACTTTTGGAATTTTCCTCGATCTGGGTGCGCCATCGGTAGGTGACCCCTTCCCAGCCGCCGGCGGCTCCGTACAAAATCGGCAGGCGCCCGACCAGCGAAGCGGCCAGCCGCTTGGCCCGATTTTTTTCGGAGGGCACGCCCGGCTGAAGATCCGAATCGACCCATCGGCTGAGCGCCGTCAGCGCTTCTTCCACCTTCAGATCGCGGGACTCCGCCCATCCCAGCCGGGCAAACAAACCCAGAGGAATAAACGCCAGGAAACCGACCGCCGACCGGGGCGGCAGTCCGGAAGGAATCTGAATCCAAGGAACGCCGTGCCGTCCGGCCCAGGCCGCCAGTTTCCCGCCGGAGGTGACCGCCAGCAGTTTCGCTCCCTGTTTCTTCGCCTGTTCGGCGGCAGAAAGGGTCTCTTCGGTATTGCCAGAATAACTGCAGACCAGGGCCAGCGTTTCCCGATTCACCCAGCGCGGAATGGAGTAGGTCCGGTTGACTCCGATCGGCTTGACCGCGGCATCGCCTAAGAAACCTTGAACCAGATCCGCGCCGATCGCGGATCCTCCCATTCCCAGCACCAGTACCTGGCGACACGTCCGGACGGAAGCCGGAACATTCCACCTCAAACCCTGCCGCCAGGCCTCCCGGCACTGCTGGGACAGCGCGGCCGCCCGCTGAAGCATCCCCCCCCGGTCAATCCGCGCGACAGCGGAAGATTGGTCTAGGAGTCGCATAATTCGGGCACCAATTCGCAGAGCCGGGCGCGGGCATATTCTTCCACTTCCTTGCCGGTGCTTAAGCGGAACACTTCCTTGACCACCTCCTTGGCGCGGAAGGTCGGGACGGACCGGATCACCTGCTTGACGCGCGGCAGGTTGACCGGGCTGGTCGAAAAACTATCCAACCCCAGTCCGAGCAGAATGAGCGCCAAAGCCGGCTCTCCGGCCATCTCGCCGCACAGGCTGACCCACAGATTGTTCTCGTGCGCCACTTGAATGACCTGGCGGATCAAGCGCAGAACCGCCGGATGGGCCGGCTCATACAGATAGGCGATCTTCTCATTGACGCGGTCAACCGCCAGCGAATACTGGACCAGGTCGTTGGTGCCGATCGAGAAAAACTTGGCTTCTTTGGCCAGCATGTCGATCGTGAGCGCGGCCGACGGCACCTCGATCATGGCGCCCACTTCCATATTGGGGTCGAAGGCTTTCCCTTCCGCGGTCAGCTCCTGCTTCATCTCCTCCAGGATCCGGTTGGCCGCTCTGATTTCCTCCACGCCGGAAATCATCGGATACATCATTTTGATCTTGCCGAAGACCGACGCCCGAAGGATCGCGCGCAGCTGGACCTTGAAAATGTCCGGCCGGGCCAGGCAAAAACGGATCGCGCGCCAGCCGAGAAAGGGGTTCATCTCGCGCGGGAACCTCAGCTCGGACATGAACTTGTCGCCGCCCAAGTCGATGGTGCGAATGATCACCGAATGCGGGGCGATCGCCTTGGCCACATGGCGGTACGCTTCGAACTGCTCTTCCTCGGTCGGGAGATCGCCCCGGTTCATGTAAAAGAACTCGGTTCGGTACAGACCGATCCCTTCGGCTCCGTGCGCGATCACGGAGGGAATTTCCTCCGGCAGTTCGATGTTGGCCGACAAATGGACCCGGTGGCCGTCGGGGGTCTCCGCCGGCAGGTCCTTGACCTTGAGGAGCGTTTGATCAAGACTTTCCAGCTTCCGCTTGAGCGCTTCGTAATATTCAAGCGTGGCCGGTTCCGGATTGACGATCACGGTGCCGTTGGTGCCGTCCACCACGAGCAGATCGTCCGGCCGGATCCGTTCCGTCGCGTCTTCCAAACCGACCACGGCGGGGATTTCCAGCGATTTGGCCATGATGGCCGTGTGCGACGTGCGGCCGCCGATGTCGGTGATGAAACCGATCACGTGCTGGCGGTGCATGGTGGCGGTATCGGAAGGGGACAGATCGTAAGCGACGACGATCACCGGCTGGGTGAGTTCCGCCAGCGACCGGCGCTTGAGGCCGGTGAGGTTGCGCAGAATCCGCCGGCCCACGTCCTCCACGTCGCTGGCCCGCTCCCGCATGTATTCGTCTTCCACTTTGGAAAACGCCTGGATGTAGCGGCTGAGCACCTCCGAGAAAAGATATTCCACGCAGAGGTTCTCTTCCTTCAGGCGGCGGATCACCTCGTCAATCAGGGCCCGATCCTCGAGAAACATGAGGTGCGCGTTGAAGATCTCCGCGTGCTCGACCCCCAGCTCTTTGGAGATCTTGGCCTGGATCTGCTCAATTTCCCGCCGAGTCTGGGCGAGGGCCTCTTCAAACCGGGCGATTTCCTGAGGAATCGCGGCGGG
>CAZKNC010000086.1:4292-6328 GCA_964553935.1 uncultured Planctomycetia bacterium
GGTTCGACCGATTGCCGGGGAATGGACACCTCTTCGCTGTCGAGCAGGAAAGCGCGCCCGACGGCAACCCCGGGGGAAGCGGGAATTCCTTTCATCTCAAACGGTTTGCCCCCCCGCTCCGGGAGGTCTTTGGAAAGGCCCTCCCGCTTACGGGTGGTGGTGCGTCGTCGAGCCATGAGCGGGACGATGTTTCTGAATGGTGACGACCGCGGGAGGATCGCTCCGGCAGATCAGCTGCTCCAGCGCGTACAGGGCGTCTTGGGCGTCGATTCCCTGAAGGGTGACTTCGATGGTGGAACCGCGGGAAGCCGCCAGCGTCAGGAGGCCCATGATCGATTTCCCATCGACTTCCTCGCGTCCCTTGCGCACGCGGATGATCGACTTGAACCGGTTGGCCACCTGCACAAAGAGGGCCGCCGGCCGCGCGTGCAGCCCCTGCCGGCTGCGGATGTGCAGGCGTTTTTTGATGAACGGCGCGGCCGGCCGTTTTTTCGCGGATTTAGGCGCCGGCATCGGCGTTTCCAATCGTCAGCGTCCAGCGAACGCTCCAGCGTCCTCGCGCGGGCAGCGACACGTTCCAACAGGGAGTCACGCTGACTCCCTGGTAGATTCGTTCCCGGCGGTTTCCGGTGACCGGCACTTCCGTTTCCCGCGGGAAATACCTGAGCCGTGCGGGCCGGCTGAACAGCCACGAGACCTGCAGGCGCAGCAGGGGGTCCACGATCGAAAAACGCTTCAAAGCCGGGGTTTCTCCGATCCGGTTGACATGGGCATCCTTCAGCTTCCACGTCATCTCGGTTCCGTACCGAAACGAGAACGACTTGGACGTCCGATTCCGAAGTCGGTGCGTGAAATGCAGGGCCCGTCCGGCCTGAGAAAACGTCACCGACTTTTCCAATTCTAATTTTTTCCTGCAGGAAGCCGGCACAATATAATCCACCCACGCCTCCGTCAGTCTTCGGCCGCTCGTTTTGTCGTTCAAGCTGAGCTCAAAGATTCTTCTGATCCTCCTGCTGGATGATCCGAAGGACTTGTTTCTCGTCCTTGGCTTCCTTGAGACTCTCCCGGAAATAACGGTCTTTGAGCAGCCGGGAAATGCGAGCCAGCGCCTTCAAGTGGGGACCCGCCGAGTCTTCGGGGGCCAGCAGGAGGAAAAAGATGTGGGCCATCTCTCCGTCCAGCGAATCAAAATCAACCCCACGTTTGGAGACGCCGAAGGCGCCCACCAGCTGGCGCACGACGTTGGATTTGCCGTGCGGAATGCCCACCCCCTGCCCGATCCCGGTCGACCCGAGCGATTCCCGGGCCAACAGC
Source organism: uncultured Planctomycetia bacterium (assembly GCA_964553935.1). Taxonomy (GTDB): domain Bacteria; phylum Omnitrophota; class Gorgyraeia; order 1-14-0-20-64-10; family 1-14-0-20-64-10; genus CAZKNC01. The sequence goes on from CAZKNC010000086.1 coordinate 5,607, forward strand.
ACCGGAACGATCTTTTCCTCGTCGGCCGGCTTAATCTCGCCGGCTCGGATTAAAAGCTGGACCAGCTCCCGAATAACTCCCTGTTTGTCCTTGGCCTCCAAGCTGACGCTGACGGCCTTTTCGCGCACAAAATCCGTGATCTTCATCCATCCTCCGCGGTTAAAAATGAAAACTGGAGCGGGTGAAGGGACTTGAACCCTCGACGTCCTCGTTGGCAACGAGGTGCTCTACCACTGAGCTACACCCGCACATGCCGGCATCCGCCGGCATTCGGAGGGGGAACCCACTGCCTGGTTTCCCCCTCCGGACTCCCCCATCCGAGCAACTACAATTCGGTGTACGTTGGGGGAGATTTCCCATCTCCCCCAACACCCCCCTCTTCCAGAGGAAAGGGATCTCCCACATCCTCCCCGAAACCCCCCTTTTCCGAAGGAATCCTGATGGGCGGAAGAGGACTCGAACCTCCAACCCTTTCGGGACAGGATCCTAAATCCTGCGCGTCTGCCAGTTCCGCCATCCGCCCTGATTTAGTCCCTGAGTACAATCCATGACGTAATAGACATCATCTAAGTTATTGGGCCGTACAGGATTTGAACCTGTTGCCTTGGCGTTAAGAGCGCCCTGCTCGACCGGATGAGCTAACGGCCCCAAAACGAGCCGCCAAATCTCAAATAAATTTCGCGGCTCGTCCTAAGGAGAGAACCCAGGTTCTCTCCTTAGTA
>CAZKNC010000087.1:0-6203 GCA_964553935.1 uncultured Planctomycetia bacterium
AAACTCCACACCGCCCGGTCGCGCAACGACCAGGTGGTCACCGCGTTGCGGCTGTACGCGCACGAACAGCTTCATGAGCAGGCCGAGGCCGTTCGAAATCTGCAGAAACAAATTCTCCAGCAGGCCTCCGCTTGCGGAGAGTTGGCAATCCCCGGCTACACACATCTGCGCCATGCCCAGCCGATCCTGGCCGCGCATTTGCTGTTGAGCTACCTGGAAATGCTCGAACGGGACCGGCACCGGCTGTTGGCGGCCGCCGCTTCGGCCCGGGCGGAACTGCCGCTGGGCTCCGGCGCACTGACCGGAACCTGTTTGCCGATCGACCGGGTCAGTGTGGCCAAAGAGCTGGGCTTTTCGGGAATCAAAACCAACTCGATCGACGCCACGACCGATCGGGATTTCGTGGGGGAAGCCCTCTGCGCTCTTTCCTTGCTGGCCGTGCACGCCTCCCGCGTGGCGGAAGAGTTGATCTTTTTCTCGACCGCGGAGTTCGGTTTCGTCCGGTTCAACGAGAAAATGCTGACCGGCAGTTCCATGATGCCCCAAAAACAGAATCCGGATTTCCTGGAGCTGGTACGGGGGGAATCGGCCCGCGTCATCGGGCAGATAACCTCTTTTTTTGCTCTGGTCAAGGGGCTGGCTTCCGGCTACCAGCGGGATCTGCAATTGGACAAAGGGATTTTGTTCGACGCGCTGGATCGGACCGCCGGAATGCTCTCGGTTCTGATCCCCGGAATCCAAGGGATGCGGTGGAACTCTGCGGCCGCTCAAACCCAACTGCGGGATGAATCCCTTTACGCCACCGACCTAGCCGAGTACCTGGTCCAAAAGGGAGTGGCCTTTTCGGAAGCCCACCGGGCCGTGGGACAGTTGCTGGCCCACGCCCATCGGAACCGGTTGTCACTGAAAACGCTTCCGCTTTCCGTTTACCGGAAATTCTCCAGCAGGTTCGGCGAAGAGGCCCGGCGGCTGATCGACCCGAGAACCTCCGTTTCCAGGAAGCGGTCGGCCGGCAGCACCTCACCTCTTTTGGTTTCCCGCGAGATCGCACGCTGGAAACGGCTGTTGCGGAGCTGAAATGCACCGGTTCGCTTACCGCAACGGAGAACTGTGGTGCGAGGGGGTCCGCGTCGCGGAAGCCGCCCGGAAAGCCGGGACGCCGCTCTACCTCTACAGCTACAACACCATCCTCGACCATTACCGGAAGGTAAAGCAGGCCTTCCGCCCGGTCAACGCGCTGGTCTGCTTCGCGCTCAAATCGAACAGCAATTTGGCCGTGGCACGCACGCTGGCCAAAGCCGGCTCCGGGTTTGACGTGGTCTCGGGCGGGGAACTCCGCCGGGCGCTCACGGCAGGAGCCGACCCGAGGAAAATCGTCTTCGCCTCCGTGGGGAAAACACCGGAAGAAATCGCGCTGGCGGTAAAATCCCGCATCCTCTTCTTCAACGTCGAATCGGCGCCCGAACTGGAAGCAATCGAACAGGTCTGCCAACGGCTGGGCCGGCAGCAGCGGGTTTCCCTTCGGATGAATCCGGACGTGGACCCGCACACCCATTCGTTCATCACCACCGGCCATGGCGCCAGCAAGTTCGGCATCGACCTTCGGACCGTCGAGGACCTGTTGCTCCGGCACCGGGAGTTCCCCCATTTGCGATTTGAAGGACTGCATCTGCACATCGGCTCCCAGATCCTGGAAGCCCGCCCGTTCCGGGAGGCGATTCGAAAAGCGCTGACCTTGATCGAGCGGGTCCGCAAAGCCGGCGTGCCGATCACTACGCTAAACATCGGCGGGGGATTAGGCATCGTTTATCACCGAGAGAAACCGCAGACCGCGGCCGATTACGCCCGTTCCATCCTGCCGCTCTTGAAGGGGAAGAAACTGAAAATCATCCTGGAACCGGGCCGGTTCATCGTTGGAAACAGCGGAACGCTGCTGACTCAGGTGCTCTACATCAAAGAAAGCAACCACCACCGGTTCGCCATCGTCGATGCCGGCATGAATGATCTGATCCGGCCCTCACTCTATGGGGCCTATCACGAGATTCAGCCGGTCATTCAGCGGAGAACGCGATCATCCAAAAAAGTCCGATACGACGTGGTGGGCCCGGTCTGCGAAAGCGGCGACTTCCTGGCCAAGAATCGGCCGCTGCCTCCCCTGGAATCCGGTGACCTGCTGGCAATTATGGGGGCAGGGGCTTACGGCTTCGTGATGTCCAGCAACTACAACAGCCGCCCTCGAGCCGCTGAAGTCTTGGTCCGCGGCAATCGCTGGCACGTGATCCGTTCGCGCGAAACCCAGCGGGACCTCACCCGCGGCGAAACGATCCCCGCCTTTTTGAGGTAGAATAACTCCACCCCGATGAAGGAAATCCCGTTCGTCAAACTGGCGGGCTGCGGCAACGATTTTATTTTGGTCGATGCCCGCAGCCGTTCCTTGAAGGAGAATCCCTCCAAGCTGGCCAAGGCCTGGTGCGACCGCAAGCGGGGCATTGGTGCCGATGGTCTTCTGCTCGTCCTCCCCTCCCGCAAAGGAACCGCCCGGATGCGGATCTTCAACTCCGACGGCTCCGAGGCCTCCATGTGCGGCAACGGCCTGCGCTGTGTCGTCTGGTATTTGAATGGACGGAATGGAAGCCACAAGCAGATCGCCGTGGAAACAGGTGCCGGCACCATGAAAGGGCAGGTGCTCAGCCCTGGAACGGTCCGAATCTTCATGACCCCGCCCAAAGAACTTCGGCTCGGCCTGCGCTTGACCTACCGCGGAAGGCGCTACCAGCTTCATTCAGTCAACACCGGAGTGCCGCACGCCGTTGTCCTGGGACGGCGGATCTCGCGAATGGATCTCAAAACGCTGGGACCCTTCATCCGGCGGCATAAGCTGTTCGGCTCGGCCGGTACCAACGTCAATCTTGTGGAAGTGTACTCTCCTCATCGAATCTCCGTGCGCACCTACGAACGCGGCGTGGAAGATGAAACCCTGGCCTGCGGGACCGGAGCGGTGGCTTCCGTGGTCATCGCCGCAGCGCTCGGCCGTCTGCAGTCCCCGGTCCAGGTCAAGACAACCGGCGGGGAGACGCTGACCGTCGGCTATCAATCCGGCCGCCGCCCTTGGGAAGGGCTTTATCTGGAAGGGCCGGTCGATCTTCTTTTTCAAGGAGGGATCCGATTGTGAAACCGCTGCGCGGTTCCATGGTGGCTTTAATCACGCCGTTTCGGGACGGCGAGGTAGATGTGGCATCTCTCCAGCGGCTCGTGGAATTCCACATCCGTTCCGGAACGTCGGCAATCGTTCCATGCGGAACCACTGGCGAATCGGCGACCCTCTCCCATGAAGAGCATGAGCAGGTCATTGAGATCATCATTCAGACCGCCCGGGGAAGGGTGCCGGTCATCGCGGGTACCGGCTCGAACAACACGCAGGAAGCGCTGCGGCTGACCCGGCATGCCCAGCAAGCCGGCGCGGACGCGGCATTGCTCATCTCTCCGTATTACAACCGTCCCACGCAGGAGGGGCTGTACCAACATTTCCGAACCGTCGCCGAGGCGGTGGATCTGCCGCTGGTCATCTACAACATCGCCTCACGCACCGGCGTCAACATCGAGCCGGAAACGTTCGGGCGGCTGGCGAAACTAAAGAACATCGTGGGCGTCAAGGAATCCAGCGGTTCCCTGGAGCAGATGTCCCGGATCAAAGCAGCCTGTCCGGAACGGTTTGCCCTCATTTCAGGGGACGACGCGCTGACCCTGCCCGTGCTGGCCATCGGTGGGACCGGCGTCATCTCGGTGGCGGCTAACCTCGTCCCGAAAGAAACTGCCCGGCTGGTGGCGGCATTCGAAAAAGGGCGGCTGGCCGAAGCTCAGAAGATCCATTACGACCTTCTGCCGTTGGTCAAAACCCTTTTCATCGAAACTAATCCCATCCCGGTTAAAACAGCGATGGGGCTGGCCGGCCTGATCGAGAATGCCGCGCTCCGTCTGCCGATGTGCCCGATGGCCCCCGCGAATCTCACCCGGCTTAGGGAAGTCCTGCGGTCGTACCGCCTGCTCAAAAAGAAATGAACGCTCCGCTGCGTTTGGTCATCAGCGGCTGCCGCGGCCGGATGGGCTCTCTGCTCGTGGAAGAGGCGCTCGCGGACCGGACTCATTTCGCGCTGGCTGCAGGCGTGGAATCTCCCGGGCACCCGGACAGCGGCCATCCCATCGCCCAGGGCCAGACCGCATCGGTCACCTCGGATTTCCGAAGCACGCTTAAAACAGCGGATCTGGTGATCGAGTTTACCCAGCCGGAGGTGACCATCGCCCACGCAAACATGGCCGCGGAAGCCCGCGTGCCGATGCTGATCGGGACCACAGGATTCACTCCCGCGCAGTTCGACGCGCTCCAGGGAATCGCCCGACAGATCCCGGTTTTCTGGTCGCCGAACATGTCGGTGGGAATTGTCATTGTTCGGCGAGCGATCACCGCTGTTTCCAAACTGCTGTTCGATTTCGGGCTTGGAGAAAAAACCCGGGTCACGCTGTCGGAGACACACCACACGCGCAAACTCGATAAACCCAGCGGCACCGCCAAAGCTCTTCGGGACGAACTCCTGAAACAAACCGGCTGGCTGATCCGGGATGAAGAGATCGAGGCCAAAAGAGAAGGGGATGTGATTGGAATCCATTCGGTAACCTTTCACTCCCCCTCGGAAAAAATCACGCTCACCCATGAAGCCACCGACCGCAGAGTGTTCGCGCAGGGCGCCCTGGTGATCGCCCGAAATTTCCGGGCCTTTTTCTCGAAGCCGGGCTGGTACACGATGGACCATTACGTGGAAGCGATTCAAAAGGGAACTGCCCGATGAGCCGTTTTTCCATGCCGCCGGCCGCGCGGCGTCTGTCCGGCTTGCCTCCGTATTTGTTCGTTCAGATCGACGCGATGAAAGACCAGATGATCCGGGAGGGCAAGGACGTGATCGACATGGGCGTCGGAGACCCGGACCGGCCCACCCCCGCTTTTATCCTGCGGGCGATGGAACGCGCACTGCGGAATGCCGCGAATCACCAATATCCAAGCAACCGTGGGCTTCCGGAATTGCGGGAAGCAATCGCCCAATGGTACCGGCGGCGGTTCGGCGTCCGGCTGGACCCAGTGACGGAGATTCTGCCGCTGATCGGATCCAAGGAAGGGATCGCCCATCTGCCTCTGGCGTTCGTGAATCCGGGAGACCGGGTGCTGATTCCGGATCCGGGCTATCCGCCTTACCGAACCGGTACAATCCTGGCCGGAGGGAATCCTGTTTCGGTGCCGCTGGCGGCGGCCCATGGCTTTCTTCCGGATCTCGACTCTCTTCGGAAAACCGCTCGGGACGCCAAACTGTTTTTTCTGAACTATCCGAACAACCCCACTTCAGCCATCGCGGATCTGTCCTTTTTTAAAGAGCTGGTCCGCTTCGCGCACCAAACCGGGGTTCCAATCTGCCATGACGCGGCCTACTCGGAACTCACGTTCGGACCGACTCGGCATCCCAGTTTCCTGCAGGCAGACGGAGCCAAGGAAGTCGGTATCGAGTTCCACTCGTTGTCCAAAACCTACAACATGACCGGCTGGCGGATCGGCTGGGTTTGCGGCAACAAGGAGATGATTTCGGCTCTCGCGAAAGTGAAATCCAACATTGATTCCGGCATCTTTCAGGCTATCCAACAGGCCGGCGTTCGGGCGCTGCAGGACCGAGGCAACCATCTGAGGGGGATGCTATCCCTCTACCGGGAGCGCCGTGATCTGCTCGTGCAGGCGCTCGCTCAGGCCGGCTGGCCGGTCCGTCCGCCCCAAGCCACTTTTTATCTCTGGTCGCCGATCCCCTCGGACCGATGCTCGAAGGAAGTGGCGGCCGACCTTCTGCGAAAAACCAGCATTGTCGCCACCCCCGGGGTCGGATTCGGCGAGCATGGGGAAGGATACATCCGGTTTTCTCTGAGCGTTCCGACACCGCGCCTGCGGGAAGCCGCCCGTCGCATCACCCAACTGCGCTTATGGCGCTGATTTTCAATGATGTCTGGCCAATAAGCAGCCAACGGGGTGTTCGGACACGCTGGCCCGGTTCAGGCTATCCGTCCGCGCCGCTGTCAAGCGGGGTCGGGTTCTCGGACCGCTCGACACCCTGCGAGGCGTCTCGCTTAATTCGGCCGTCGCTCTCCCGCTTCGTCCGCCGGAACACAAGGGG
>CAZKNC010000088.1:0-6120 GCA_964553935.1 uncultured Planctomycetia bacterium
CGGCAACCGATCGGGAATTGGAAATGAAACTGGCTCAAGGAATGGAGCGGCTGCCCGGAAAGCAGCGGACGGCATTCCTCCTGCGCCACGCTCAGGAGCTTTCGCTGGCGGAGGTGGCAGACACCATGGGCTGCCGCGTGGGAACCGTAAAATCGCATCTTTTTCGGGCCGGAGAAACGCTCCGGCTTTTTCTGGGGCCGGTTTTGAAACCGGAGGAGGACCGATGACGCCGCGCGATTGGGAAACCTGGCTGGAACGCTGGTTCAAACGGCACCCGGCGCCGCCGATGCCGATGCGGATGAAAAAGGATTACGCACAGGAAGTCCTGAGCCGGATCCGAGCCGAGCAGGAACAACCGGCCTGGCCATGGCGGCTGCAGCCCCGGCTCGTTCTGGCGCTGGGGGGAGCGCTGGCCGCCGTGCTGGCACTGACGATCCTTCCGCGCGAACCCTCCGTCTTGGATTTGGAGCGGCAGCTGCGCGAGGAAGATCGGATCATCCTCGCGGAAGCGGAGAGCAATACAATGCCCGATGAGATTCAAGCGCTGGAAACCCTGGAGGAAAACGCCGACTGGACTCCGGAGGAGCTGTTGGAAGAACTGCGGCAATTAGACGCATCGGAGATGGAGCAGGCGTGACACGCGGGCATCTCGGGCACCCCCTCTTTCGGGGAACCCGAGGCCCGCTGGAAAACCCGCAGTTATTCTGGATTATTTTACGTCCACCTTGACCTGCTTCGGTTTCGTCCCTTCCCTCTTGGGCAGCGTCACTTCCAGCACGCCGTTCTTGTAGACGGCGTTCACTTTCGCCTCATCCACCGTGGAAGGAAGTGTGAAGCTACGCAGGAACGAGCCGTAGCTGCGCTCCATCCGGTACGTCTTGCCCTCTTTTGACTCCGTCTCCTTCTTGCGCTCACCCCGGATCGTCAACGTCCCCTCATCCACCTCCACCTGGATCTCCTCCTGCTTCATCCCAGGCAGATCGGCCCGCACCAGGATGCGGTCCTTCTCCTCCGTCACATCCACCCGTGGAAACCACTCCTTGCCCGCCTCCGGGATAAATTCCCGCATCTCCCTCTCCAGCTCTTCCATCCCCCGGAACGGCTCCATCAGCTGCCCTCCATTCCACTTGATCAGCGCCATCTGAAATCCCTCCTCTATTTCCTGCTCACTGATAGGGTACAAGCGATGCGCGACGCGGACTATGAGCCGGGTCATACAACGCAAATTTCGGTGGTAAGATAATTCGTGCCCCGGCGCCACGATTTGGAGCTGTTCCTCAAGCAAAGCGAGCTGTTCCGACGGCTGACCGCTCCCCAGCGCCAGAAACTGGCCGCCCTTTCTCACGAACACCGCTACGCGAAAGGCGAAACCATCTTCCATGAAGGCCGCCCTTCCGACAGCGTCTGGCTGACGCTCGAAGGCCGCGTGCATCTTCTGCACCACCAGGCCGAAGGCCGAGTCCAGGCCAACTGCGTCATGACACCGGGAGAAACTTTCTGCTGTCTGCCGGCGCTGGACCGCGGAACGTATCCGGCGACCGCCGTGGCCGCGACGAAAGCCCGCGTCCTTCAGATCCCGAACAGCTTCTTCCACGAACTCATGGGAAGCTCCAGCACCCTTCTCCAGGAAACACTCTGCGTGTTCAGCGGACGCCTCCGCCAGGTGGAAGCGCGCGGGTGCCTGGTGCACGACCCGGTGGAACGCCGGGTGGCTCAAGCCCTGCTGACGCTCCGGAAGAAATTTGGAGAGACCATCCCGCTGACCCGCCAGGAAATCTCCGAACTGGCCGGCACCACCGTCGAAACGGTGATTCGGACGATGAGCCGCTTTCAAGAGGAGGGCTGGGTCCGTTCTTCCAGAGGAAAAATCCAGCTGATCCGTCCGGATTCCCTGCAGGGTCTTCTTCTTTAAGATTCCCAAACGAAATTTTTCGCTCTATGATCCAGATCATAGGGCTCTTTTGCCGGTTTGCGTAAGATTAAGGGTATGCAAAGCCCTTTGATGGTCGCGGTGTTCCAGCGAGACGGAAAAACGAGCGGGCTGACGCGCCAGATCCGACAGCGGCTGCGCCAGCGAGGCCTCCAGGTCCAAACCCTTCGGAACCCGGAGGACCCGATCGCCTCGGATACCGACGTGGTGCTGATTCCCTGCGCGCCGGACGGTGCTTCCACGCTGGCGGCGGAAGTTGAAAAGCTCTGGTCCAAACACTGGGTTCACTGGTATGAAAAGAGGGTGTGTCATGTTGAATCTTGTCCATAAAGACGGTTCGGCTCCCCTGCCGGAGCTTCTCTGGCTTTCCTGCGACGGCATGATGATCATTGACGAGCACCGGAAGATTCTGGCGATCAATCCGGCTCTCGAGAAAATGATCGGCTGGACCTCCGACCAAATCGTCGGAAAAAGCGAGTGCGGCCTTCTTTTCTCCTGCAGGGATCTGGCCGGCTGCCCTCTCGCCGATCAGCCCGCGCAATGCCCCGGCATGAAAGCGATGCAGGAATTTAAGCCGGTTCATGAAGCGGAATACGTCATCCGGAACGTTCAGGGAAAGGGCGTCGTCGTCAGCGCCAGCTACACCCCCATCCAGCTGCCGGACCGGCCGGTCTGGGCCGTCGCGGTTCTGCGGGACATCACGGAGCATAAAAAACAGGACCTGCGCTGGATTCAAAAAGCGATGAGCGATCCGCTGACCAACCTGCCGAACCGGACCGGCTTTCTGGAAAACCTGCGCAAAGAACTGAGCCGGGCTCAGCGGCACCCGCGGCCCTGCGCGGTGACCATGATCGATCTGGACGGGTTCAAATCGTACAATGATAAGCATGGTCACCTCGCCGGTGATGAGCTTCTTTCGGCAATCGGTTCGATTCTGAGAGCCGGGCGGCGGGCATCGGACGTGGCCGCGCGGTACGGCGGAGACGAATTCGCCCTTTTACTGCCCGAGACGGAATCGGCGGGCGCGCGGGTGGTGGGAGAGCGTTTATGCCAAACGGTAGCTCATTTTCCATTCGCCCGCACCGGCCCGAAGTCGATGGCCGTCAGCGTGGGAATCTCCGTTTATCCGGCCGATGGATCCGATCCCGTAACCCTGCTGGAGAAAGCGGATCAGCGGCTCTATCAGGCAAAAAAACTGGGCGGTAATCGGGTGGTGGGGCCGTAACTTCAGGGCGTATTGAAAAGGAGCGAACGCGACGATGGGAAAATTGTTTCTCGGTCTGATCGGCTTGGGGTTTTTAGGGCTGCTGGTTTTTCTCTCCAGCTCCCCAACGGACGTGTTGTTGGGTGAAAGCCGTTACGCGCTGGAAGGCACCCTGCACGGGGTGACGGCGGGCCTGTTCATGGTGACCGCCACCATCGGACTCTTTCAAGCGTACCGGCTCGGAGCCGGCACGATCCAGAACACGGCCCAGCTGGAGTTCGGCAGTATGGTCAACGCGCTGCTGGCTTTTCTGACGATCCTGTTCGGCAACCGGATCTACATGTTCTACCGGGCATCGGGAGGACCGCGGACTTATTTCCTTGAAAATCTGCCTGAAGTCCACGAGATCTTTTTCGAGTTCAAGGAGTTTGTAGCGCTTTTCACGCTTCCGCTGTCCGTCGCGGCGGCGGCCCTTCTGGTCGTCTATGGACCCCAGCTCCTGCGATCCAAGGGACTGCGGTCCCTTTCGGCGCTTTTGCTGATACTGACTTTCTTTTATTTCCTGGTCGCCTTTGTTCTTGGGGCAGCGGTCACCAAACTGAAGGCCATCTGATGAGCGAGCAGAAACCGACGGGCATCGCCGCGGCGGCGGTTCTTGCCGCCGCGCTGGGAACGCTGGCGTTGGCGGGAAGCCACCTCCTGAGTCTCTATTCCGAACCGGCAAAGAACTGGGTTCACAGCTGGGGCAGGGCCTGGATGCCGGGCGCAGATCACATCGGTCCCTATTCCGGCAAGGAGACGCTGATGCTGTTGGTCTGGCTGGGGTCGTGGATCGTCCTGCACCTGGCCCTGCGGCGCCGAAATGTTTCTCTGATCGGCGTCGGTCTTCTGCTGTTGGCCGGAATCGGCACGGCCACGACACTGCTCTGGCCGCCGGTGACGCACTCGGTTCTGCATTGGCTAAAGTAGCTCTGCCGCCGAAGCGCACTGCGTTGCTCGCGGCTGTTCTGCTGGCTGCGGCTGTTCCACCGGCCGAAGCGGAAGAAGCCGCCGGCTGGAAACTGGAACCGATCGGAAAAACGCACACCGTTGTGGCCATCAACGATCTCTCCGGCCCGGGAGCGGGAGTCGCCGGCCTTGCGACGACGTACGACATGTCCCTGTTCGAGTGGAATTGGGGAGGCCGTCAATCCGTTTTCAACGGGTCCGGAATCACCACGAACAGCAACTTCCCGCTGGTGGACGGTTCGGCGATCAGCACCAATACCGACGTCGGCATGGAAGCCGTCTCGCCCGGGGGGTGGTCGGCCGGCATCCAGGGAGAGGCCTATGCGCTGGCTGGCAATCGAACGGTGGGCCGGGTCTTCGGGGAGGAACTGCCCTGGGATAATTTCGATCGCGTTGACGGCAGCCCGGTCCCTTCCCGGTTCAATCTGGATCTGGAACGCGGTTGGATTCGCGGCGGCAAAGAGTCTTGGTCCGTCCAACTGGTCGGCGGAAATCTGCCTCCTCAAACCCTGCCGGAGTTCACCCAAAAACCGATGAACTACCTGCGGCTGGGTTCGCTTATCTGGAGATCACCGATCACCAATGCCAGCTATTTCGAGAAGGCCGATCAAAAACTGGAGAGAGGCCGCCATCCGGTGCGCGGCGGTGACCTGATCGCCGACTACGAGTACCGGGATCAGCGCCACCTTCACCTGGAACTGTTCAGCGGTCGGACCAAACCCACGCCGCTGGCCAACATCGAACGGCTCAGCTGGGGCGGCCGGCTTGGAGCCGACCTCTTCGACGGCAATGCCGGATTCACGTTCATCCGGGCCGACGGCGACCAGCCGCGGGGGGAACGGGAAAACCAATGGGGCCTGGACGCTTCTCATCCGTTATCTTCCTGGCTGAATCTTTTCGGGGCTTGGGTCCGATCTTCCTATACCCGCACCTCCGTGAACCTGGATGGAACCGCGGCGGTGGGAGGATTCGTTCTGAAGGATCCGGCCAAGCGGGAGTTGAAAATCCAATACCAGTGGATCGGTGAAAATTATGACCTGATCGGCACCCACAAGGTCGAGCATTATCCTTCTAATTTCCGCGGGATCAACGCCGAGGCAACCCTGCCGATGGGCAAAACGACTTTCAAGGGAATTTTGTACCGCCTGCGTCAAATAGAGACCAACACGCGGACCGGCGACACCCTCTTCGGCGACTCTTACTTTCCCGCTTTGGCCAACTCCCAGCCCGGCACCATCACCCTAGGGCGGTTCGCGGCCGAGAGCAAACTGTGGGACCGGCTGCGGCTGAAAGGCTATTTGGAGCATGCCCACTTCCGGAAGGATGCCAATCCCGACACCGATGACATCGACAAACAGGTGCTCAATATTTCCGGTGGGCCCGGATTCGAGCTGACCAAAAACCTCTGGCTGGATGTCGGCGCCCGGGAGGTCCTTTCCTCGGGGCGCTGGCAAACGATGCGTTTCCACAGTCGGCAGATTATTCCGGAGCTCGGTTTAAGCTACGCCCGCGGGGAAGATTTCCGCGTCGCCCTGCTCTACCAGCGCTACGACTTCACCGACTCCATCCCGGCTTCTGCCGGGCAGAATAACTACGACGCCAATCAGCTCCTCGCCGATTTCTTTTGGAAGTTCTAATGAAGATCAAATGGACGGTACTCCTCTCCGTTGGGTTCATTCATCTGAGCGCGCTCCTAGGCCCCGCGACCTTCACCTGGCCGGCTTTCTGGCTCTTCTTGGGACTGACGTGGGCCACCGGCTGGGTGGGGATTGCCCTCTGCTATCACCGGCTGCTGACCCACCGAAGTTTTAAGGTTTCCAGATGGCTGGAGTATCTTTTGACCTTCTGCGGGGTCCTTGCGTTCCAGGGAGGACCGATGGGGTGGGTGGCCGCCCACCGGATGCACCATGCCTATTCCGATACTCCCAAAGATCCCCACAGCCCGGTGGTGAAAGGTTTTTGGTGGGCGCACATGGGC
>CAZKNC010000089.1:0-6109 GCA_964553935.1 uncultured Planctomycetia bacterium
GAAGAGGTCCGGCGACTCGCGGTAAAAAAGAGGTTTTTTCCCCAAGCGGTCCCGCGCCAGAAGCAGCCGATTACGGAGCCCGTCCCAAATGGCGAAGGCGAACATCCCATCCAGACGCCGGATGGCTTGTTCTCCCTCCTCCTCGTAGAGGCGAAGGATCACTTCCGTATCGGAAGAAGAGCGGAACCGTACTCCTTTTTGCTGCAGAGAAGCACGGAGCTCTTTGAAATTATATATCTCGCCGTTGAAAACAACCCAAACCGTGCCTTCTGGGTTGCTCATCGGTTGAGCGGCCTGGTCGGACAAATCGATGATCTTGAGCCGGGTATGCCCCAGCCCGACTTGGAAAGAGTCCGAAGGGAACAGCCGCGTTCCCTGCCCATCCGGTCCCCGATGAGCCAGCGCGGCAGTCATGCTCCGGAGGATTTCCGCGGGGGAGGTTTCCCGCGCGCGGTCAAGAAATCCCGCGACGCCGCACATGTTCAAAAATCTCCAGAAGCCGCGGCGCCTGCGCGTTGGCCGAATAGCGCGACTCCACGGTGGCGCGGCCGGCCCGTGCGAATTGCCTGCGCAGGCCGGTATCCTGAACGAGCCGGCAGATTTTCTCCACCCATTCCTCTTGGGTGGAAGCCAGGAAGCCGTTTTGTCCGTCCTGGATGATTTCCGTGTTCACGCCGACCGGGGAAACAATCGCTGGAACGCCCAGCGCCATGTACTGGAGGGCCTTGAGGCCGCACTTACCCTTGGACCAGGCGTCGTCTGGCAGCGGCATGAGCCCCACATCGAAGGATTTCAGCTCTTCCTGCTCGGTTTGCGGGTTCCAGCGCTGCTGCTCTACGGTCAGCCCGTCCGGATAGAACGCGTTGCTGCCGATTACTTTCAGGCAAAAGCTCAGTTTTTTGGCCAGCGCCTTGAGGGCCGGCTCGATCGTCCGGAGATGCTTCACCGTGGTCAAGCTGCCGCTCCATCCGATGACCGGAACCCGCCCGATCTCCTGGTTTTGCTTAGGGATATACCGTTCGGTGTCGATGGTGGTCGGAATGACCGTGACGCGCGGGTTGTATTTCTGCGCGTATTCCTTCAGATAGGCATTGCCCACGATCACATGAGTGCTGAGACGGCAGAGGGTTCCGGTTTTTTGCGGATATTTCAGCCATTGGAACCAGCGGTTGGCCTCGCTGGTCTCGGGCAGAAAGATCGCGTCGTCAAAATCGTAAAGGATGGGAACGCCCTGCCGCGCGAGGACCCGCTCCAGCACGGGAACCAGAGCCGGCAGCAGCTCCCGGTGCAGAAAAATGAGATCCCAATCCTTCCGCCGGACTCCCGCGACCTTCCCAGCTCTCCGGAAGGCGCTGCGGATCAGTTCCGCGGTCTTCTGAAAGAAACGGCTGGGCGAATGATAGATCTGCTTCAGCTTGGGAGACTCGAACGGCACGAACTCGAAACGGACCTGGGACTCCAGTTTCCGTGCCCACTGCTCGATTCGAAACCGCTGGCCGGGGGCTGTGTCGTACAGGTAGGGCGTGAAAACCAGGACGTTCACCGGGTCAGCGAAGCGAAGCGCTCCAGGAACCGGGGATGGATGAAGAAGTAGTTGTCTTCCACGATTTCCTGAGGGGTCACCTGTTTCAGCCGTCTTGGGCGGGCTTGGTGATCATAGGAGTAGATACGATAGCCCTGATCGGTGAAAAAAGACAGCAGCTCTTCCAGCCGGATTTGAAAACCTTCCAGGAACCAGGGATTGATTTCGCACAGCACGGTAGGGTGACAGCGCGCGATAAGTCGGGCCGCGCCCCGCATGGCCAGCAGTTCGGCACCCTCGATGTCGCACTTCACGAAGCTCAGGTTGGACGTTTCTTGGGAAAAATCGTCGAGCGCTACGACGTCGCATTGAATCGTGCCGGTTTTCTGGTACGGAAAATGAGTCGTTCGTCCGTCCCGTTCGTTGTCGCGCCGGCCGATATGGGCCAGCCCTCCGGAGATCGCTCCGGAAGTCTGGATGGGCAGCGTGAATTCCACCTGGCCGGTCCGGTCGCTGCAGCCCTTGGGAACCAGCTCCACATTTTGAAAACGAAGAAGCCGGGCGACTCTGCGGAACGTGTCGCTGACGAATGGGACCGGCTCGAAAGCCACCACCTTGCCCGTCCGTCCGACGGCTCGGGAAAGATGATAGGAATAAAGCCCGTAGTTGGCGCCGATGTCGAAGACGGTCTCTCCCTCCCGGACGGCCAGCGGGATCAGGTCCAGCTCCGGCTCGGTCCAGCTGCCGCTGCGGATGTCTTTGGCCTTGGCGAGAGCCTGAAGCCACCCGTAGGTGGAGGGATTGAGGACCGGATGCAGGAGCTTCTTTAAGAGACGTCTGGAGAGGGAATCGGCCGGCATGGCTGCTCCCGCGACTCCAAGGCCGCGACGGTGTTTTGGATCTCGCCGGAAGTGAAGTTGGCGTGCGGCACGTCGAAATGGCCCGCGGACAACCGGCCCGAGATGGCGCGGCCGTTCCGGAGATCCTGGAGGAGTTTCTGGATCAGGGCTGCGTTGACCAAGGGGATTTGTCCCGAACGCAGATGTTCCTCAATCAAAGGGGCCAGCGCCTCATTGCCGGTTCCCTGCAGAACGTGAAACAAGCTGTACAGGTAATCTTCATTGGGACCCAGTCCGAATTCCATCCGCTCTTTTATCCCTTTAAAGGCCTGTGAGGTCGGATAAAAATCGAAGTATTGAATGACCTTCAGCACCCACTGCTTGGCTAGGCCGAATTTCTGCGCCCATCCCTTCAAAGCGGTTTCGTTGTTTTTGAGCAGAGGCATCCTCTTGAGGAAATCCTTCCAGGTCGTCCGTTCCCGATCGCTCCAGAGCGCCAGCGTCACCGTCAGGTCAGATGGGTACAGAGGAAGATGCGGTTCGTAGGCATCCACGAACGCGACGTTTCCCCGCGCATGCCGCTTTCGATCGGTGACGCGCATCGCATAGAGCTCCTTTTCCGGATCCAGCTCCTTGGGGGTCGTGAAAAGCCAGTGCTCATACCCCGGTCCCAGCGCGGTTGCCGTGGTCAAGAGCATGGTTCCGTGATGGTGGATCGACTTGGTGGAGACGTCGGTTTTCCGGTCCGGCAGAGGGATCCAACAGTTGGCCACCAGGTGATAGTCCGGATTCAGCCGGATGTTCATGCCGACCACCGGATAATTCTTTTTATTGAGCGCGGCGGGAGAGTTTAGATAATGCCGGAAGACGGCCGTCAGGACGGTTGGATCGGCCGCCATGTCCTGCAGGACGGACCCGCTTCTCTCGTGGGCCTGGTGTTTGTCGGGCGCCTGCCGAAAGATGCGATTGAGTTCACGAAGGTAGGGTTCCACGTTCTTCCAGCTTAAAGTAGCACAAAAGGATAGAGGCTCCAACTGGTTATGCGCGCCGGGCGATCACCGCGACATAAGTGAAGAGATCTTTCCATCCAAATTCCATCCGGATTGTTTGAAATCGATGCCGAGCCAGAACAGCCCTCGCCCACGGGAAGGAAGGAATTCTGGAGACCTCGTCCGGGTGGAATTTGAGAGGGGTTTTTCGGAACCGGTTCGCGACTCCGATAAAAGCACTCAGCGCCAGCACTGAAAGACCGAAATTGGGCGGCCAGAACAGGATCACGCGGCCGCCCGGCTTCAAGACGCGGTGGAATTCCTCGAGCAGGAAGCCTATTTCCCGTTCCGTGAAATGCTCCATCACACCGAAGTTAAAAATCGCGTCGGCCGCGCCGGCAGGATAAGGCAGCGCGAACAGGTTGCCTCCCAGATAGGAACGCCGGATGTTCAGCGGCTGTCGGCGATGCAGATCCAGCGCGATGGGGGAAATGTCCAGAAAGTGGAAACGGGCTTTTTGGAACACGATGCGCCGGTCGGAGCCGCCGCTCCCGCAGCCGGCGTGGAGATAAAGGCGGTTTTCCGAATCCTGAAGTTCCCGGCGGAGAATCCGGGCGGCGGATCGGGAAATAATCTGATCCCGGTAGAATTCCGCGATCCGCTCGTAAAAACCGCGAGTGTGCGTTTCGCGGGTCCTGCGCCAATAGTGGTCCCAATCGGATTGAAGCGCCGAAGATTCAGGTTTGTACTGGAGTTCGCTCATTCGAAGCGGCGGATCGAACCGGAACCGGGGTTCGAACCCGGTGCAGGCTGAGGCGAAGAAGAGTCTGAATCGCTTTGAGGATTTCTGATCGGGAAATCTTGGATTTGCCCTGATGACGGGTGCTGATGACGATCGGAATCTGTCCGACGGTGTGCCCTTTTCTTCGAATGTGAAACAGCAGTTCGATCAGGAAGGCGTACCCCTCCGCCTGGATTTCGTCCAAATAGATCTCTTTCAAAAGAGAGACCGAGTAGATCCGGAAACCGCCGGTGCAATCGTAAGGAATTCCTAAGAGAGCCGTGGTCAGCCCATGCGCGGTGTGCGTGAGGATCCGCCTCGGCCAGCTCCAGCCGGCCAACCCGCCGCCCGGGATATAGCGGGAACCGACCACCACCTCCGCAAATTGGGAGGCCTCCAATAGATGTTTCAGATAGTGGGGAGAATGGGCGAAGTCGGCATCCATTGTGATGGCCCATGGGTATCCGTTTCGGATGGCGTACCGGAACCCCTCTTTATGTGCACTGCCGATTCCCAGTTTCCCGCTTCGATGCAGAACGGTGACCGGAGCTTCGGGCTTCAGGCGTTCCGCAATTTGTCCGGTTCCATCCGGCGAATGATCGTCGATAACAAGAAGATCGAGCGGAAGGTTCTCCTGAACGATCTCCCGGACCAGCTTCGGAAGATTTTCGGCCTCGTTGTAGGTTGGGATGATGACCAGGATCTTTTCAGCAGCCGGGATCATACGATCCTTACTTCGGGAAACGGCACGATAAAGCGAGTCCCCTCTTTTCGGAGAGCGGCTTCCCTCTCCAAAAACTCCGGCAGGAAATGCCAGGGAAGGATGAGCAGAAAATCCGGCCGGGCGGCGCGCATCGTTTCTTCGGAGCAGATCGGTATCTTCGTTCGAAGCGTCCGGCGTCCGTGTTTGG
Organism: uncultured Planctomycetia bacterium; assembly: GCA_964553935.1. Classification (GTDB taxonomy): domain Bacteria; phylum Omnitrophota; class Gorgyraeia; order 1-14-0-20-64-10; family 1-14-0-20-64-10; genus CAZKNC01. The sequence continues at coordinate 5,043 of CAZKNC010000089.1, forward strand.
CCGGGTTCCGGTCGGCGATGGCAGTCAGCTGTTGAGGCCCTACCTCAGCATATTGAAGGAGGACGTTCCCTTTCGTGGAGGCGCCGTAACCGTACACGGTCTTGCCTTCTTTTCGGAGGTTCTCCAGCAATTCACGGAGGTTCTTCCTGATTTTTTCGCTGTTTCGGCGGAACTGCTCGATGCGGGGAGCCGAGCAGTAGCCGCGAGCTTCTTCCTGCCGGAACGCCTCGGAGATTCGGCGAAGGTTCTCCGGCGGAAGATTCGATAAAGCATGCTTCTGACGGAGCGTACAGCGGACCGATCCGCCATTGGAAGAATTGAAGGAAACGTCATAAAAACCGAAACCGGTCCGATCGAAGAGCGCTTTGAGCGCGCCTAAACTGTAATAGGCCAGATGCTCGTGGCAGATCGAGTCGAACCCATTGTTGTCCAGCAGAGCACCCCAGTAGCCCAATTCCACGACCCAGAAGCCGTCATCGGCCAGCAGCGCGCCGATCTCGCGGCAGAAAGCCGCCGGGTCATCGATGTCATAGAACATGGCGATTGTCGTGATCACCTTTGCTTTTCGATCGGGGAAAGATTTTCGGAAATCAACGGCATTGAAGAAGGACGGGATGTAATGGATTCCGTGGTTAGCGGCCTGCGGCCGAACGTCCGAGGGCTCGAACCCGACTCGGATAAGACCCTGAGTTCGATAAGCCAGCAGCGTCGTGCCGTCGTTGGCGCCGATGTCGATCACCAGATCCCCGGACTGCAGTTGAGCGGTTTGTTCGATTTCCAGCGCCAGCTTCGCCAGGTGCGTGCGCATCGTGGTGTTGATGCCGGAGCGGTAGCCGTAGTCCCGGAACATCACCTCCGGAGGGACCGTATGTTTGAGTTGAATGCAGCCGCAGGCGCCCGGATTTTTTTTCGAACTGCATCGAATCACGGCCAGCGGAATGGGCGTATCCAGCTGGTTCTGAGGTTTCCCATCATCGAACAACCCGGCTATCGCTTACGGCCCCAGGTAGATTACGGATTCCAAATCAGTATTGCCGCAGATCAGGCACGAGGAGCTTTCCCGGGTC
>CAZKNC010000090.1:0-6049 GCA_964553935.1 uncultured Planctomycetia bacterium
GCCGTGCAGAACGCCCGATTTCTCGTTCCGATAGACGGTGCCCAGCTCGAAAAATCGGAGCGGCAGCTCCCGGTAGCTGTGCAGCGTCGATTCGTAGATCAGGATGTGGCCGGGACAGTTCATCGGTTTGACGCCCCATTCCTGGCCGTCGTCGGTCTTGAACATGTACATGTTCGGCCGGTAATGCTCGACGTGGCCCGAACGCACCCAGATGTTGCTGCGGATCACGTGCGGCGTGATCACCGGCTGATAACCGCGCCGCGCGTGCTGCTGCCGCGAGTAATCTTCGATGACCTGCCGGAGAACGGCCCCGCGCGGCTGATAGAACACCAGCCCCGCGCCGGCCTCTTCCAAAATGGAAAAAAGCTTGAGACTCGTTCCCAGTTTCCGGTGGTCCCGCTTCTTGGACTCCTCCCGCAGGGCCAGGAAATCCTCCAGTTCCTTGGCCGAAGGGAACGCCGTGCCGTAGATCCGAGTCAGCATCGGATTTTTTTCGTTCCCGCGCCAATAGGCGCCGGCCAGCGACAGGAGCGTCACGGCCGGCAGTTTCCCGGTGGAGGCCAGGTGCGGCCCTTCGCAGAGGTCGATGAAGTCGCCGTCGGTAAAAATCGACACCTTGGAGTCCGGGATCCCCTGGATAATCTCGACCTTGAACGGCTCATTTCGTTTTTCAAAGAACCCCGTCGCTTCCGCTTTGGTCATCCAAGACTGTTGGAACGGGTAATCGGCCTGGATGATCTTCTGGATCTCCGCCTCCAGCCGGGGAAGGGCTTCTTCCGTCAGCGGGGTTTCCGGAGCAACGTCGTAATAAAATCCTTCCTCGATCGGCGGACCGATGGCCAGCTTCGTGCCAGGCCAGAGGCGCTTGACCGCCTGGGCCGTCACGTGCGCCGCGCTGTGCCTTAACCGATGCAGATCCGCGCCGGTCTTTGCTTTCGCGTGTTGTGCGTCAGGCATAGGTATAAGTGACTGGCGCTTCTCGGACGATGCTGTCTTGACCTTGCTGTTTCAAAAACGCTGCATAACTCCGGCGGTTCAGCAACCGTTCGATATTTTCTAAAACTGTTTTTTCTATCATCGCCTTAGGATAAAAACTTGGGCGGTACTGGATTCGAACCAGTGGCCCCTACGATGTCAACGTAGTGCGCTAACCGCTGCGCCAACCGCCCGAAAGTTTATCAAGCCATACCGGGGGCGGGAGTCGAACCCGCACGGCCTTTCGGCCAGAGGCTTTTAAGGCCCCATCGTCTACCGTTCCGACACCCCGGTGATCACATCGAACAATGAATTCCAAATCTCCAGTCGCGGACGCGATCCTATCCAGCACTTTCGATATCGTTCGGGTGCCTTGAACACGTTGATACTGCCAATCTTTCCAGGATCTTTTACGGCTCACTGTATTGCTTTTCGACCATCCAACTGACGTAGCAACACATTCGGCCGCCAATTTCGCCTTTCGATCCAAAGCAAATGCACCCGGATAGTAACATTCCGAAAGAATAACCTTTGCCGCCAACTTTCCGTACTTTAGGGCGTATTTTGTATGATGGGCCTCGTTTCGGGGCGGATCCATGTGTATTCGGCCTTTTACTCCACAGATCCGCTCTGTCGTTTCGCTCAGCCACTGCAAAAATGGTCTAGAGATTCCGACAATGTGTATCGCCCATTGTTTCCGTCCATTGCCAGGATGAATCCATCCCCGTATACAGCCATCTCCGTCGATCGCCCCGCGCAGAAAATCTTTGAATCCAATATCCGGTACATGAAGTGGGCCGATCGTTGCGCTTTTTCTAGGCGTCAAACCGATTTTTTCAAGCTTTGCATAAAGATCCACCCTCTTCATGACGAGATCGTAGCCCCATGTTTTGGCATAGCCGCTGCGTTTTCGATGGATCTTCATAGTCAGTCCGAGCGCATCGCGCAACCTCGCGAGGAAATCCTCACTTTTAGAAGTAACAACGACTGCCTTTCGGTTGCTAAGCAAACAGCCATCAGTAGCAATCAAGCCGACGAGATACCAAAAAATATCTTCGCGACACTCGAACGGCTTTGGTTTCGGCCCTGGTTTATTCATGGATCTAAGTTGGAGGCGCGGATCGGATTCGAACCGATGAATAACGGTTTTGCAGACCGTTGCCTTGCCACTTGGCTACCGCGCCCTTGGAGGGGAACCATGGAGATTCTTTCGACGGGCAGCGAATTCAACGGGGCTTGGGAGTTCGTTCCGCCAGGATTTGCTCGACGGTGTCGAGGATCCTCGCTGCCAGCTGATTCTTCGGCAGGGAACGGAACGTTTTTACGCGGCCCTTCCGATCCAGAATGGCCCCTTCCACCGGCTCGTTCCCGAACGGCCCGCACCCCTGGCGTTTCGGAAAATACCGGGTCGCCACGATCGCGTCCAAATCCTTGGTCTTAAGTTTTCGTTTCGCGTTGGCCAGCACGCTCTGCGTTTCCAGCGCGAAACCGATCACCGCCTGGGTCGGCCGCCGCCGCCGGGCGGCTTCCGCCACGATGTCAGGGTTTTCCACCAGCTCCAATTGCCACAACCGCAGAGAACCGGCCACCCCGGAGCGCTTGATCTTCTGGCTGGCCACGCGCAGCGGCCGAAAATCGGCGACCGCCGCGCTCATGATCAGCGCGTCGGATTTCGGAAAGTTTTTCGCCACCTCCGCCTGGAGCTGGGCCGCCGTCTCGACGGAAATCCGGGTGACTCCTTTCGGACAGGGAAGCTCGGTCGGACCGCTGATCAGCGCCACGGCGTAGCCGCGCCGGCGCGCTTGCGCGGCCAATCCATAGCCCAACGTTCCGGTGGAATAGTTCGAAATGAACCGGACCGGATCGATCGGCTCCCGGGTCGGGCCCGCGGTGATCAAGATACGTCGGGGCATCTTGGTTTTATTTTACCTTCTTTTTCTTCAGCCGAAGCCGCAACGCGGCGAGAATCTCGGCGTTCTCGGCGATGTGTCCCATTCCGACCTGGCGGCAAGCCATTTCCCCCCGAATCGGCCCGATCAGCTCAACGCCGCGCCGGCGCAGGCGCTCGAGGTTTTCCTGCGTCGCCGGATGCTCGTACATGCCGACGTTCATCGCGGGCACCAGCAAGACCGGCGCTTTCGTCGCGAACAAAACCGCGGTCAGCAGGTCGTCGCAGAGGCCGTTGGCGAATTTACCGATCAGGTTCAGCGTCGCCGGGCAAACCACCACCAGTGAAGCCCGCGCGGCCAGCGAGGTGTGCAGCAGATCCCATTCCTCGGGCGCTTCGAACAGTTCCGAATGCACCTTGTTTCCCGTCAGCGTCTGAAACGTCAGCGGCGTCACAAAACGCGTGGCCTCTTTCGTCATGACCACGTGGACATTCACGTCGGGCTCCTTGCGCAGCGCGCTGATCAAATCGCAGGTCCGGTAGCTGGCGATAGAACCGGTGACGCCGACCACGATTTCCTTCATCCGTTCCTCGATTATCCTTTCGATTTCTTCTTTGTCTTGATAAAAACCTTGCCCGCGGCGATTTCCCGGAGGGCCACGATAGGCGCTTTTTCCTTCGAGTTGGATTCCACCAGTCGGGGCGAGCCGTTGCTGATTTCCAGCGCTCGCCGGGCAGCCATGATCACCAGCTTGTAGGTCGAATTTGTTTTGTCCATCAGTTTCTCCTGCGGGATCAAATAGATGCTGTCTCGATTCATACCCACCTCATTTCATTTTTTTGAACCCGGAATCTCTCCGCCTGGATAATGGCTTTGACCGCCTGCACGGCCTCCTCCAATCGGTCGTTCACCACCGCGTAATCGTATCGATGGACTTCCCGCAGTTCCCGCCGGGCCAGGATCAGCCGCTCCCGAACCTGGGACGGCTTCTCCGTGCCGCGCCGGCGCAGGCGCTCCTGCAGGACCTCCATCGAAGGAGGAACCAGAAAGATCGTCGCCGCGGGCAGGCCGCTGCGCCGGACCTGGCGTGCTCCTTGGATATCGATGCACAGCACTACATTCTTGCCCGCGCGAAGAGACCGCTCCGCCGGAGCGCGGGGAGTGCCGTACCAATTTCCCAGCACGCGCGCATGCTCCAAATAAGCCCGCCGGCGGATGCCTCGCTCGAATGCGCGCGGCGTCAAAAAATAATAATCCCGTCCATGCTTTTCGCCCGAACGGGGCAGGCGGGTGGTAGCCGAAATTGAGCGGACGATCGCGCCGCCCTTCTGCTGGATCAGCCGGGCGAGCACCGTCGTTTTCCCGCTGCCGGACGGTGCCGACAGGACGAAGAGCCGGCCTTTTCGAGACTTATTCAAGATTAGCGGACTGCTCCCGTAATTTCTCGATCTGTCCTTTCATGGCCACCACGCAGGTGACCACGGCCTCGTCGCGCAGTTTGGTTCCCAGCGTGTTGACTTCCCGCTGAAGTTCCTGCGCCAAAAAATCAATGGTTCGGCCCGGGCTCGAGCCGTTCTTGATTCCGGTTTGCGCCGTCTCCCCGCGCGCGGCCTTGGTCAGCGCAACCAGATGGGAATCGATCCTCGCCAGCTCCTCGCTGACGTCGGAGGCCTGCGCGAGAGCCGCGGCTTCCGCCAGCACCGCGCTCTGGCTGGCTGCGGGCGCGGCAGAGCCGCGCACCAGCGCGTCAATTCGCTTCGCCAGCCGCTTCTGCGCCTGACGAAAAACCGCTGGAGCAGCCCGGCGCGCCTGCGCGGCTAAACGATCCAGCGCGGCGATTTCCGACAAGAGTGCGCGCTGCAGACGGGAACCCTCCCGCCGCCGCATCCGAACCAAATGAGCCAGCGCTTGTTCAATTGCCTTCTCGACCGCGGGCCACTGTCGAGCGGAAGGATGCGCGCGATCCGCGGCTTTGATCACCTGCGGCAGTCCCAGTAAAAACTCCAGCGTCACCGCTTGTTTCAACCCCAGCCGCCGCTCGAGCCCGCGCAACTGCTTGAGATAGCGGGCCGCCTGCGCTGCATCGAATTCGACCGGCGGAGCCATCTCGCTCCCCTTGAGCGACACCGAAACCCGGATCTGTCCCCGGCGCAAAGATCGGCCGACCAGGACCCGCACATCATCTTCCCAGGCCTGAAAACCTTCCGGAATTCGGGTTTCCACCTCGAGGAATCGGTGATTCACGGAGCGTATTTCCGCCACGATTCGGCCCGATGGAGGAATAGAAACCTCGGCGCGGCCGAAGCCGGTCATGCTGGCCAGAGGGGGGTGGGCGGCTACGCCCATTCTTTTACGCTGATTTCTTTCTTGGCCTGTTTTGTGGGATACAGGTCCAGCAGGAGCTCTTCCGGTTTGAACCAGAGCTTGATCTCCCGCTCCGCTTCCGACTCATCGCTGGAAGCGTGGATAACGTTTTCAAACAATCCGCTGGAACGAATTCGGCCGAACGAACCCCGGATCGACGTCGGGGAGGCCTTCTCCGGATTGGTTTCACCGGCCAGCTCCCGGACTTTTTCGATTGCGTTCTCGCCCCAGTAAACCAGCGCCATCACTTTTCGACGGTCATGAAGATCGCCCTGCATGTATCGGATCAGCTCCTCGTAAAAAGGTTTGTCCTTGAGGTGCTGATAATGAGCCTGCGCGAGCTCGCGGGAAACACGGCAGATTTTCGCGCCGACGATTTCCAGCTTGGTCTCCGAAAGCCGCGTCAGAATGTTGCCTGTCAGCGATCGAATCAAGCCGTCCGGTTTGATCAAAACCAATGTTTGTTGAATCATGCGGGCCTTTCGATGGAAAGGTTCCTATTATAGAGAACGTAAACTTTAAGTCAATCGTCCAATCAGCCGATCCAGATCCTTCAGCGAGTAGTAGGCGATCCGAATCCAGCCGCGAGTTCGGCCGTGAAAAATCTGGACGTTGGTTCCCAGCGAACGCTGGAGTTTCTGCTCGACCGCCGCCAGATGCGGATCTTTCTGCTTCGTGGAACGCCCCTGAGACGGTTTTTGATTCGTCTCTTGGACGATCCTCTCCACTTGGCGCACCGACAACCCTGCGGCCACCGTTCGTTGGGCCAGCTCCTGCTGAGCCCGATGGGACTCCAGCGCCAACAAAGCCCGCGCGTGGCC
>CAZKNC010000091.1:0-5973 GCA_964553935.1 uncultured Planctomycetia bacterium
CCGGGGCCGGCTGGTGTTCCGGGATTTTCTTTCGGGCGACCAAGCATGTACTGAGAATCGCCCGGCAAGGCCGCGTGGATTTGCCGCTGAGCGGCTATGTGATCTGGGTTTACGTGGGGTTGATGCTGGCGCAAACCGGCTCCAAAGCGTGGTACCTGCTCGCCGGGTTGGCCAGTTTGGGAGCGGTGATGACCAAAGAGATTATCGGACTCGTGCCGCTTTGCACGGGTGCCGCGTACCTGGTTCTTCGGAGAAAATGGCGGGAGCTTTTTCATCCGGCTTTTTTGGCCGCTTGGCTTGTTGCGCTCGTCCCGCCTCTCTTTTTGACTTGGCGGGAGCAGCAGATTTTCCAGGACACGCTCTGGCGGAATTACTTCCAGCAGAATTTCATGTTTCTGGCGCAAGCCGATCATCTGGCCAAGCCCTGGAATTATTACCTCTGGGCTATCGGCGATAAATACTGGTATTTCCTCCCGATCGCGCTGGCGGGTGCTTGGGCCGCGGCGCGGGAAATTCGAAGCGGCCGCGAACCGCGCTGGCTCCTGGTTTTCCTTTGGGTCATCGCGTTCCCGCTCGGGTTCAGTCTCACGACGCACAAGGTGCATTACTACATTTTGCCCATGTATGCGGGAACGGCTCTCTGGATGGGGCTGGCCTGCGAACGCTGGGTTTCGGCGCGCTGGAGATTTCGCGCAGTCGCAGGGTTTTCAGCAGCGGCCGGCCTCGCGGCGGTCCTGCTGGCTTGCTTCCCGATTCCTCTGCACACCACTCGTTACGAGCAGAACATCCGGATCGCTCCGCGCATCGACGCGGTCTTAAGCGAAGCCCCGGGTGAGGTCGTGGTGGTCAAACAGGACGTCGCCTCTTTGCTGTTTTACGGCAAGGTGATCCGCCGGATTACCACGGCCCACCACGATTATCTTATTCAGGAGAAATTTGCCGTTCCGGCCGAGCATCGCCGCTATTGCTTGATCGGCCATGCCGATTGGGAACGGCTTGACCCGGCCGTTCGTTCCCGCTGGGTGCTGGTTCTGGATGATGGACAGCGTTATTTCCTGCTGGAACAGCCGGACCCGACCGGTCGGCATGGCTAGGAATCGTTCAGGGATGATTTTTCTGGGATTGGCGCTTCTGGTTTTTACCCAGGGAGGGGCAGGGAAGGCGATGGAGAGTCCCGGTAAAAAAGCGGCGTTCGGCGCGGGTTGTTTCTGGGGCGTGGAAAAAATCTTCTCGAAGATTCCGGGGGTTCTTTCCGCGACGGTAGGATACGCGGGCGGCAAGGTGGTCGATCCTACCTATGAACAAGTGTGCACCGGCCGGACCGGCCACGCCGAGGCGATGGAAGTCGTTTATGACCCGGCGAAAGTTTCCTACGAGGAATTGCTTATCACGTTCTGGGAATGGCACGACCCGACTACGCTCAACCGGCAGGGGCCGGACGTCGGTTCTCAATACCGATCGGTCATCTTCACGTACGATGAGGAACAAGCGCTTCGGGCCCGGCGATCGATGCAGATTCTAGAGGAAGCCCGCATTTTCCCCGGTCCAATCGTGACGCAGATCCTCCCCGCCGGCCCGTTTTACCCGGCCGAGGAGTACCATCAGGATTACCTGCTCAAGAATCCGGGCGGCTACTGCTCGCATCACCTGGTCTCTCCCAAGATACGCCCTATTCTGAAAGAAAAACTGCGTTGAAAAAGGACCTCCTCTACAGCTGCCTGGCCATTGCTTTCGGGCTGTTGATTTCATTGGTGACCGGCTCCACGCACTTGAACGCGCTCAGCTTCTGGCTCACCGCCGCTACGGCGTTCGGCATCGTGACCGCTTTCGACCTTCTGATCCTCGCCACGATTCAGCATCGCCATATGACGCCCACTCGGTTTCTTTTCCGAACCATGCTGATGGTCGTCATCATGCAGGCGGCGTTCGCCGGCATTTATTATTTCGGAGCCGATGCCGCGACGTACCTGGCCAAGGACGGCCAGCGGGTCACCGATTTCGTGGACTGCCTCTATTTCAGCGGAGTGACCTTGATGACAGTCGGCTACGGCGACATCGTGCCGGTGGGAGACTTTCGTTTCACCGCGGTGGCTGAGGTATACGGCGGCACGCTGTTCGTCTTCGCTTTCTTCAGTTGGGGCTTAAGCACCATTCGTCCACGCAAGAGTTAACGTCATACATAGTCAGATTTTTATTTGAAATCCCCGCCGTGTTCCAGGTAGACTTTATACGATCGACGCAAACCCATGAAACCAAAGATTTTTCTGACAAAAATCCTCACCCTTTGGCTCATCCTGGCCCTCGGCTTGCCCGCCTATGACCGTGGCAGCCAGGAACTGGCTGCAGGAAATGGTGCGGCTTCCTCTAGCCGCAGCCACGCGCTCCGCCAGGCCGGGGTGGAGGAGAGCCGCGCCAAACAGCCGTTACTCGACCAGCTCCGGAGTTCCTCCGCCACCGGGGTGGAGGAGGTCGAGGAGCCGCAGCTGCGGCGCCGGAATGATTTCGCCGAGGCACTGCAGGCGCTATTGGCCGACAGCACGGAGGCCTCGCGGCGGCGACTGACGGCTCTGCGGGAAGTGGGGCCTGAGCTTGAGCGCGCGGTGAGGAGAATCTTACAGAGCAAAAAAGCCGGGATCCTGATCGCTCCCGCCGGCAGCGCCTACCAGGGCTACGCATCGGATGAAAGCGATGTGGAAGCGAGAATCCATATCTTGGCGGGAATAGATCGGGAGAGGGAAGTCAGTGAGGACGAAGCCCAGCAGATCTACGAAAAGCTGGCCGACCTTTTGAGCCATCGCGGGTGGAGGCCGGATAAAATCCCCGCGTCGATCAGCAATTTCACGCTGCTTGCGATGGAGCCCCGGATTGCGGAACTCCTTCGCTCCGGCGACCCCGGTTCTCTGGAAGATCTGTTCCGCTCGGCCGCCTATGCCGATCCAAAACTGCTGGAGCAGGTTCGAAAACGGGCCGTCTCCATTCTGGCGAAACAAGATACCGATGGAAGCTACACTGCTTGGGAGCGGATCCAGAAGAGCCATCGGGAAGGTCTTGAAATCAAGCTGGACGGAACCGGTAAGAAGCCCCATCTTCGCAGATGGTTGCGGGTGCATGACGTCGATCCCGATTCATCGGCAGAACTGCAAAGCTTCAATGAGAACCGTTATTCAATCATCGGACTGCCCCCGTGGACAAAGATGAGGCGATTCTATCAGAAAACCGGAGTGGAGGAATTCTTCCAAGAACTGAAATCGGCCGCGCCCAGTGAGCTGACGCCGGTGCTGGTGGGGACCGATCTCACTCAGCGTTATCCGCAGTTAAAACGGCTGGAAAAACTGTCGGACAGCCCGATTCTGCTGAGCACCGGAAATTTCGAGCAGGATGTGGCGAATCTGGTCTCCCGGTTCGATACCCGCCAGGTGATCTTCGCCGGCTCTCCCGAACAGGCGGCCCGGTTCAAACCGGCGGCGGCCGAGATGGGGATAAAACTTCTTTTGGTGATCACGCCGGAGGAGCGGGAAGCGTTCCAGGCGTTTATTCTCACGCTGTTGGCCGAATCGGCTGGTGTGGCGGAATCGGCGGTATCGGCTCAGGATCGGTTCAGCGATTTGCTGAATGCCGCGGAGGCCCTGCCTCTCGGAACGTAGCCGACGAGCTTTTTCCCAGCAGTTCCCGGGCCCGGGCCAGCGATTGATCGAGGTCGGGAAGGACGTTCTCCTCGCCGAATTCATCCAGCAGACCGGCCTGCACCAGCGCGGTCAGCGGTTGGGCGTGAATCCCTGAAAGAATCAGCGTCGACCCTATCCGGCGGCACCGGAGCCGCAGGTCTCGAAGCGCCCGGAGCGCCGAGGCGTCCACGACCAGCACGTGCCGCATCCGGAGGATCACCACCTTCGGCGGGGTCTTGCCGAACGCCAGCGCGTCCCGCAGGGATTCGGCGATCCCGAAGAAGAACGCTCCCTCGGCTTCGTAGACCTCCACACCGGAAGGGATGGACTTCTGACTGGTCGAATCCGCTTGCGCGCGCAGCGCGGATTCGTCCACCTTCTCGTTCTGCAGTTCGGCCGTGACCTGGCGGACCGTCGTCACATCGGTCATCCGCTGCACGAAAAGCACCATGGAAAGCATGAACCCGATTTCCACCGCGACCGTCAAGTCCACGAGAACCGTCAGAAGAAACGTCGTGAGGAGGACCGCTACATCCATCCGGGGCGCCCGCAGAAGCGCGCGGAACGCGTGCCACTCGCTCATGTGATAGGCCACGACGATCAGAATGGCCGAGAGGACACAGAGCGGAACGGCCTTGGCCCATCGGCCGAACACCAGCATGATCAGCAGAAGCGTGGCGGCGTGAACGATGCCGGCGACCGGCGTGCGGCCTCCATTGCGCACGTTCGTCGCGGTCCGGGCAATGGCGCCGGTGGCCGGCATGCCGCCGAACAGAGGGGTCGCCAGATTCGCAACCCCCTGCGCGATCAGCTCCGTGTTGGAGCGATGCCGTCCCTCGATCATTCCATCGGCGACGGTGGCCGACAGCAGCGATTCGATCGCGCACAGCAGAGCCACCGTAAAGGCCGGACTGATCAGCTCTCGCAGCGGAATCCCTTCCAGATGAGGCCAGCTGGGGCGCGGAAGACCCGACGGGATCTCTCCGAACCGGGAGCCGATGGTTTCCACGGGCAGCTGAAGCCATTGGGCCAGCACCGTGGCGGCCAGCAGGGCAACGATGGGAGCCGGAATACGCCGGTTGAACCGGGGCCAGAGGACCAAAACAGCCATCGAGAAAAGGGAAAGCCCCAGCGTAGGCCACTGCGTGCTTCCCAAGGTTCGGGAATAAATCAGCCAGTTGTGCACCGTGTCTCCCGACAGAGGGCCGGTGCTCAAGCCCAGGAAATCTTTAATCTGGGAGGAAAAGATCACGACGGCGATGCCGGAGGTGAACCCGACGGTGAGCGGGTAAGGAATGAGCCGGATGAAAGAACCCAGCCGGAGCAGGCCCATCCCGATCAGAATAAATCCGGCCATCCACGTGCAGAGTAAAAGGCCTTCCATGCCGTATTGCTGAACAATGTGGAAGACCAGCACGACAAAGGCGCCGGTCGGCCCGCCGATTTGAACGCGGGATCCGCCCAGCGCGGAGATGAGGAACCCGGCTACGATGGCCGTGATGAGCCCTCGCTCCGGCGTGACCCCGGAAGCGATGGCGAACGCGATGGCCAAAGGCAGGGCAACGATGCCGACAATGATGCCGGAGGTCAGATCGCCCCAGAAAAGAGGCCAGCGGTAGGCGTGGAGACTACTCCAGAGTTTCGGAAGAAACAAAGGTTGCCCAGCTTGAGCGGAGGTCATGGAAGCGCTCTTCGAAGTCGGCTCGTCAGCGGCCAGTTAAGCGACGGTGACTTCTTTGCAGAGATAAACGTCCTGGATGGCGTTCAGGAGCTTGACCCCCTCCGCCATCGGGCGCTGGAACGCCTTGCGTCCGCTGATGAGGCCCATGCCGCCGGCCCGCTTGTTGATCACGGCGGTGCGGACCGCCTCGCCGAAGTCGTTCTTACCGGAGGCACCCCCCGAGTTGATGAGGCCGATGCGGCCGGCATAGTTGTTCATCACTTGCCAGCGTGTCAGATCGATCGGGTGATCGCTGGTGAGATCGGTGTAAACCCGCTTGTCGGTCTTGCCGTAGCTGGATTCGACGTTGAGCGCGTTGTATCCGCCGTTATTCTCCGGGAGCTTCTGTTTGATGATGTCGGCCTCGATCGTGACGCCCAGGTGGTTGGCCTGGCCCGTGAGGTCCGCTGAGACATGGTAGTCCTTGTCCTTCTTGAAAGCGCTGTTGCGCAGGTAGCACCAAAGAATGGTGGCCATGCCCAGCTGATGCGCCTGATAAAAGGCGGTGCTCACCTCGATGATCTGCCGCCCGCTCTCGGCCGAGCCGAAATAAATCGTGGCCCCCACCGCAACCGCCCCCATCTCCTG